>NZ_JADCKK010000010.1:0-71879 GCF_014982935.1 Anaerotignum lactatifermentans
CATCGTTTCTACCACCAGTTGCTTGAATTCTGGTGTATATCGTTTATTTGGTACTCCTTTTGGCATAAAAATCACCCCACTTGTTATTCAGTATATCATACTGTCTAACAAATGGGGTGCAGTTCATTATGACAAAGGATTTGGGCTTTCTTACTTTATTAAGATTTTATTTGTTATGTTTTCTTCCGAAAACAGCAATTCCCCTTAAGAAATCAAAAAAGGCAAATCAATATTTTCTTAAGGGGAAATTGCTTTTGTGATCTTCCTTTTTTGCTTGATGGAAAATATGATAATATTGGAAAAAACGATTTCAGGCATTAATTGTTGAGATTTTCATAGTCGTTTCTTCCAATACATCTAACAAAACTTTTACTGTATCCAGTGCTGTTAACACTGTCACGTTATTCTCGCAGGCACAAGCTCTGATTGCAATGCCGTCCGCATCCTGTGTTCCTGCTGTGATGGATCTTGTATTGATCACGTAGCTGACATAACCGGAACGGATAGACTGCAGTACCTCATCGCTGCCTTCACTTGGTTTGTGGAGTGCATGTGTACGGATACCATGCTGTTTTAAGAAATCTGCTGTTCCTTTTGTAGCTTCCAGATTGAATCCCATCTGATAGAAACGGCGGATCAAAGGCAGACCTTCTTCTTTATCCGCATCTGCCAAAGAAACCAGCACTGTGCCATAATTCTGCAAATGCATGCCGGAGGCAACCATTGCTTTATACATTGCCCGATGGAGTTTGGCATCATAACCAATGGCTTCCCCTGTGGATTTCATTTCTGGTGACAGATAAGCATCCATACCGTGCAGTTTGGAGAAAGAGAATGCGGGAGCTTTTACATACCAACGTTTTTTCTCATCGGGATACAGCTGGCAAATGCCCTGCTCTTCCAAAGAAATACCCAACATAACTCTCGTAGCGATATCTGCCAGAGGATAGCCTGTGGCTTTGGAAAGGAAAGGTACTGTACGGGAGGAACGAGGATTTACTTCAATGATATATACATCATCATTGCCATCTACAATGAACTGGATATTGAACAGACCTCTGATACCAATACCCAAGCCCAGCTTTTTCGCATATCCCAAAATAACGCCTTTTACTTTATCAGAGATGCCAAAAGGCGGATATACGCTAATGGAGTCACCAGAGTGTACCCCCGTACGTTCTACCAGCTCCATAATGCCCGGAACGAATACACGAGTACCATCACAGATAGCATCCACTTCTACTTCTTTGCCTTGGATATATTTGTCGACCAATACAGGTTTATCTTTATCCACTTCTACTGCTGTTTCCAGATAGCGGCGCAGCTGTGGCTCATTTGCCACAATCTGCATAGCTCTGCCACCCAATACAAAGCTTGGTCTAACCAAAACAGGATAGCCAATTTCTGCAGCAGCGGCAACGCCATCTTCAATATTTGTAACCGCTTTCCCTTTGGGCTGAGGAATTTCCAGTTTTTCCAGCAACGTTTCAAAGGATTCTCTGTTTTCTGCCCGTTCAATGGCAACACTGTCTGTACCAATGATCGGCACGCCTCTTTTTTGGAGAGGTTCTGCCAGATTGACAGCAGTCTGTCCACCCAGAGAAGCAATAACTCCTTCTGGTTTTTCCAATGCGATAACGTTCATAACGTCTTCTACACACAGTGGTTCAAAATACAGTTTGTCAGAAGTGGTATAGTCTGTGGAAACGGTTTCCGGGTTATTATTGATGATGATGGCTTCATATCCCGCTTCCTGAATGGTTTTTACAGCATGAACAGTGGAATAGTCAAACTCTACCCCCTGACCGATACGGATAGGACCAGAACCCAATACCAGTATCTTTTTCCGATCAGAAACAACAGATTCATTTTCATCTTCATAAGTTGCATAGAAATAAGGAATGTAGCTGTCAAATTCCGCCGCACAGCTGTCGATCATTTTATAATGAGGAACAATGCCTGCTTTCTGACGCATCTGGAACACTTCCTCTTCTTCCATCTGCCACAGTTTTGCAATGGCAGCATCGGAAAAGCCCATTTTCTTCGCAGCATATAAAGCCGCTTCATCTCTTACATGTTCTCTCAATTCTTTTTCTTCTAAAATGATATTCTGCAATTTGCGGATGAAGAAAATATCAATTTTTGTTGCTTCCGCAATTTTTTCCGGCGCACATCCCTGACGCAGTAATTCTGCAATGGCATAAATTCTGTCATCGGTGCCTTTTGGAATGTATGCCATCAATTCTTCCTGACTCTGAGCATCAAATTTCGCCATATGCAAATGATTCACACCAATTTCCAAAGAGCGGATGGCTTTCAGCAAACTTTCTTCCACTGTTCTGCCGACGCCCATAACTTCACCGGTGGCTTTCATCTGCGTGCCCAGACGATTATCGGCATCTGCAAATTTATAGAACGGAAATCCTGGCATTTTTGTAACCACATAGTCCAATGCTGGTTCAAATGCCGCAGGGGTATTGGCAAGAGGAATCTCATCCAATGTCATGCCTACACCAATTTTTGCGGAAACTCTGGCAATGGGATAACCGCTGGCTTTGGAAGCCAATGCAGAAGAACGGGAAACGCGTGGATTGACTTCAATCAGATAATACTGGAAAGAATGTGGATCTAATGCAAACTGTACGTTACATCCGCCTTCAATCTTCAGGGCACGAATAATCTTCAGGGCACTGTTTCTCAGCATCTGATATTCTTTATCTGTCAAAGTCTGAGAAGGACATACAACAATGGAATCCCCTGTATGGATACCAACAGGGTCTAAATTTTCCATATTACATACAGTAATAGCGGTATCGTTTTTATCACGAATTACTTCGTATTCGATTTCTTTATAGCCTTTGATGCTTTTTTCTACCAGAACCTGATGGGTAGGTGACAAAGCCAAAGCGTTTTTCATCAATTCACGGAAACCTTGTTCATCGTCAGCAAATCCGCCGCCAGTACCGCCCAATGTAAAAGCAGGACGCAATACAACAGGGTAACCAATGGATGCAGCAATTTCCAGACCTGTTTCTATGGAATCCGCAATGCCGGAAGGCAATACAGGTTCCCCCAGTCTTTCGCAGAGTTCTTTGAATTCTTCTCTATCCTCTGCCTGACGGATACTGTCGCTGCTGGTACCCAAAAGTTCCACCTGACATTCCTGCAGGATGCCTTTTTTCTCTAACTGCATAGCAAGGTTCAAACCTGTCTGTCCGCCAATGCCCGGCAGAATAGCATCCGGTCTTTCATGGCGTACAATTTTTGCCACATATTCCAATGTCAAAGGTTCCATATATACTTTATCCGCAATAGTGGTATCGGTCATAATGGTAGCCGGATTGGAATTGCAGAGCACGACTTCGTAGCCTTCTTCTTTCAGGGCAAGACATGCCTGTGTGCCCGCATAGTCAAACTCCGCCGCTTGTCCAATGACAATGGGACCAGAGCCAATGACCATAATTTTATGAATATCAGTTCTTTTCGGCATGTGCCTTTCCCTCCTTCATCATCTGTATAAAACGATCAAACAAATATCCGCTGTCCTGTGGACCAGGTGCGCTTTCCGGATGATACTGTACGCTGTAGATAGAATCTTTTTCACAGGCAACACCTTCTACGGTTTTGTCCAGCAAGTTCATATGGGTAATGGTCAAGTCTGTACCTTTCAAACTGCTTTCATCCACTGCATAGGAATGGTTCTGAGAAGTAATTTCCACTTTTCCAGTTGCAATGTTCTTTACAGGGTGGTTGCCGCCATGGTGACCAAATTTCATTTTATAAGTTTTTGCGCCATAAGACAGGGAAATGAGCTGGTGTCCCAGACAAATGCCAAACATGGGCACACTTCCCCGCAGCTGCTGAATCATTTCAATAGCTGGCTGCACTGCGGCAGGGTCCCCCGGTCCATTGGAAAGGAATACACCATCCGGCTGGAGTTTACGAATTTCCTCAGCAGATGTGTTCCAAGGAACAATAGTCACATGACATCCTCTCTTTTTCCACGCCTTCAAGATGCTGTGTTTAATGCCGAAATCAACAGCTACAATATGGAATTTCGGTTCTTCTGTTTCATATTCCCAGCTTTCCTTACAACTTACGATTTCTGCCATATTTCCGGGAATGGTGGTTTCTTTCAAGATTTCCAGACCTTTTTCCAAAGGTGTATTTACGCTGGTAATCAATGCTTTTCTGCTGCCGAAATCTCGAATAGATCTTGTCAGTTTTCTGGTATCAATGCCAGAAATCCCCGGCACATCAAACTTTTTCATCATTTCAGACAATGTTGCTTCTGCACGGAAATTGGAGGGATGGTCTTCATATTCCCGCACAATCATAGCGCCAATGGTCGGATGGAATGTTTCATAATCATCCGCTGCCATACCATAGTTCCCAATCAAAGGATATGTCATGACAACCCCCTGATAGGTATAAGACGGGTCAGAAAAAATTTCCTGATACCCAATGACGCCTGTATGGAACACCAATTCAAAGACTTTGTCTGTATCTGCACCAAAGCCATAACCATAATACTGGCTGCCATCTTCTATAATCAATTTTCTGTCATACGTTCTAATCATATGTGCTCCTTTCTTCCCATACTCCATGTCCATAAAACAAAATCAATCTTTTTTCTGGGAAAGCGCAAAAGCTGCGCCGATAAATCCATAAAACAGCGGATGCGGACGGTTGGGACGGCTCTTGAATTCGGGATGATACTGGACGCCAATGAAAAATGGATGGCCTTTCCATTCTACCGCTTCCACCAGATTTCCGTCAGGAGAAATGCCGCTGCAAATCAGTCCTGCATTTTCCAGTGTTTCCCGGTATTGGTTCTGATATTCATAGCGATGGCGATGACGTTCCTGTATCTCTCTTTTGCCATAGCATTTTTCCATCAATGTATCTGGCTGAATGATGCAGGGATATGCGCCCAGACGCAGTGTACCGCCTTTGGCAATCTCGTCACTTTGTCCCGGCATGAAGTCAATAACTTTCTGTGGACAATCTGGTGCAAATTCCCCGGAATTTGCCTGTGAAAGCCCGGCTACATTTCTTGCAAATTCAATGACTGCAATTTGCATGCCCAGACAAATGCCGAAATACGGAATTTGTTTTTCTCTTGCTACACGAGCCGCTTCGATCATGCCAGAAATACCACGGTCACCAAATCCACCGGGAACAATGATGCCATCCAGACCAGAAAGCTTGTCTTCCGCATTTTCTTTGGTAATTTCTTCTGCATCAATCCACTGAATGTCCACATGGGTGTTCCAAGCATAGCCTGCATGGCGCAGGGCTTCTGCTACGGAAAGATATGCGTCATGGAGCTGCACGTATTTCCCTACCAATCCAATACGAACATGATATGGTCTTTCTTTGATGCGTTTGACGGTTTCCTCCCATTCTGTCAAATCGGCAGCAGGTACTTCCAGTCCCAGTTCTCTGCAAACAACAGCAGAAAAATTGGATTTCTCCAGCATCAGCGGTGCTTCATACAATATGGGCAGTGTTCTGTTTTCAATGACGCAATCGGGTCTTACATTACAGAACATGGAAATTTTCTGGAAAATGGCTTCTTCCAGTGGTTCATCGCAGCGCAGTACAATAATATCTGGATGAATCCCCATTCCCTGCAATTCTTTTACAGAATGCTGAGTAGGTTTAGATTTATGTTCATCAGAACCACGCAGGAAAGGCACCAAAGTTACATGGATAAACAGGCTATTTTCCTTTCCTACTTCCAGAGAAACCTGTCTTGCCGCTTCCAGAAACGGCTGGGATTCAATATCACCAATGGTGCCGCCAATTTCTGTAATGACAACATCCGCATCAGTCTTTTTCCCTACCTGATAGACAAATTCCTTGATTTCATTTGTGACATGGGGAATGACCTGAACGGTGGAGCCAAGATATTCCCCGTTTCTTTCTTTATTCAATACATTCCAATAAACTTTCCCTGTGGTCAGATTGGAATAACGATTCAAATCTTCATCAATAAAGCGTTCATAATGTCCTAAGTCCAAATCCGTTTCCGCGCCGTCTTCTGTGACATACACTTCACCGTGCTGATAAGGACTCATGGTACCTGGGTCTACATTAATATAAGGGTCTAATTTTTGGGGTGCCACTTTCAATCCTCTGGCTTTCAGCAGACGCCCCAAAGAAGCCGCAACAATGCCTTTTCCCAAGCCGGACACGACGCCGCCTGTTACAAAAACATATTTCGTCATGTTCTCCGCTCCTTTTTTCTTCTTTGCGCAAACATACCAGCCGATTTTCTGACGAAAACCAGCTGGCTCTATATCATACATTGATTTCAGTTTTTTCCTGTTTCAAATCCTTGAATAAGGGTGTGATTTTTTCTACAAAAGCATCCACTTGTTCAGGACATCTTCCGATATAATCTTCCGGTTTCAGCAGTTCTTCCAAGTCCTGCCCATTCAATTGGAATGCCGGTTCTGCTGCAAGTCTTTCCAGCAGGTCACAGGATTCGCCTTCTTTCATTCTGGCAGTTGCCTCCATGGAACATCTGCGAATGACTTCATGGAGTTCCTGTCTGTCGCCGCCACGTTTTACGGCTTCCATCAAGAGGTTCTCTGTTGCGATAAAAGGAAGGTATTCCCGAACGGTTTTGGCAACAATCTTTTCATTGACATGAAGTCCGTCTGTAACATTCTGTGCCAAACGCAAAACCGCATCGGCACACAAGAAACCTTCCGGCATGGAAATACGGCGGTTTGCGGAATCGTCCAATGTCCGTTCCAGCCACTGTACAGAAGCAGTCATTGGCGCATTTGCTGCATCTGCCATCAAATAACGGGACAGGGAACAAATTCTTTCGCAGCGCATGGGATTGCGTTTATATGCCATGGCAGAAGAACCGATCTGATTCTTTTCAAAAGGTTCTTCAATCTGTCTGTCATGCTGCAGCAAACGAATATCATTAGCCATGCGGTAACAGCTCTGTCCGATTGCAGACAAACACTGCAAAATGCGGCTGTCCAGCTTTCTAGGATAAGTCTGTCCGCATACATCGTAACATTCAGAAAAACCAAAGGTCTTACCGATGCGTCGATTCATTTCGTCAATTTTTTCTGTATCTCCGCCGAAGAGATCTAAAAAGCTGGCTTCTGTTCCCGTGGTACCACGGCAACCCAAAAACTTCATATGCTCCAGTACAAAATCAAGTTCTTCCAGATCCATCAGGAAATCCTGAAGCCAAAGGGTTGCTCGTTTCCCCACTGTTACCAGCTGCGCCGGCTGATAATGGGTATACCCAAGGGTTGGTAGAGCACGATACTGTTTTGCGAAAGCTGCCAGATTCTGCATCACAGCCAGCAGCCCTTTCCGAAGATGCAAGAGTGCATCCCGATATAAAATCAAATCACCGTTATCGGTAACGTAACAACTGGTAGCCCCCAGATGAATGATGCCGGCAGCCTTTGGTGCTACTTTTCCGTAAGTATAAACATGTGCCATAACATCATGGCGAACTTCCTTTTCTCTGGCTGCAGCGCAGGCAAAATCGATGTTTTCCACCTGTTCTTCCAATTGCTGTACCTGTTCTTCTGTAATGGGCAGTCCCAATTCCATTTCCGCCTTTGCCAAAGCCACCCATAATTTTCGCCATGTCTGGATACGAGTTTCCATGGAAAAAAGCTTCAGCATTTCCGGAGAAGCATAGCGGCTGGACAAAGGGGATTCATAACGATCATACATAATCAAGCACTCCTCTTTCTTATTGCTGCAAATGTTCTTCCAACCGTTTCATGACTTCTGCATAAGCGTCTTCTACGCCGCCCAAATCTCTGCGGAAACGGTCTTTGTCCAGTTTTTCTTTTGTTTCTGTATCCCAAAGGCGGCAAGTGTCAGGGCTGATTTCATCTGCCAGTACAATACTGCCATCAGAAAGCTTCCCAAATTCCAGTTTGAAATCCACCAGTGTCACGCCGCAGGTTTTCCAAAAAGCAGAAAGATGTTTATTAACGGCAAAAGCATAAGACTTGATGGTTTCGATTTCATCCCATGTGGCAAGTCCCATAGCAACCGCATGATATGCGTTCAGAAGGGGATCTCCCAGAGCGTCATTTTTATAAGAAATTTCAATGGTAGGTTCCGCAAATACGGTGCCCTCTTCTACACCATATCTCTTGGAGAAAGAACCTGCTGCAATATTTCGGATAATGACTTCCAGGGGAACAATATCCACACGTTTTACCAGAGTGTCCCGTTCATTGCATTCTTCAATGAGATGTGTCGGAATGCCTTTGCTTTCCAGATACTGCATCAAACGGTTGCTCATCTGATTATTGATGATGCCCTTGCCGGAAATGGTACCTTTTTTCAAGCCATTGAAAGCTGTGGCATCATCCTTATAAGCAATGTATAACACTTCTGGATCATCAGTCCGATATACTTTTTTTGCTTTTCCTTCATACAGCAGATCTTTCTTTTCCATTTTTTGTTCCTCCAATTCTTATTTACCGCTATCTCCATAGTTTGCCAGTACACGTGCGGAAGGGTCATCTACCTGACAGCCTTCCCAATCACGGTTTGGCATCCAAAAATCAACGATCATTTCTCCCTGACCGGGATAATATTTTTCAAAAATTTCCCGATACAGCAGGGATTCTTTTGTAAATGGTGCCGCATGGGTATACTTGCGGGCTTTTTCCTGAAATTCTTCTTCTGTATATTTCTCTTCTGCGTAAGCTTTCAAATAATCTACCATAGAGTGACCAACCGCATCAGAAAATGCTGCTTTTTCTCTCCACAAAATTTCATGAGGCAGATAATCACCTTCAAAAGCATGGCGCAGAAGGTATTTTCCTTTGCCATAAGTATTGATTTTCTTTTCCGGATCAACGGACATGACATACTTTACGAAATCCAGATCCCCGAAAGGCACCCGGGCTTCCAGAGAATGTACCGAAATGCAGCGGTCTGCCCGCAGAACATCGTACATATGCAGTTCATGCAAACGTTTCTGCGCTTCTTTCTGGAAGGCATCCGCATCAGGTGCATAGTCTGTATATTTATATCCAAAGAGTTCATCGGAAATCTCACCAGTCAGCAATACGCGAATGTCTGTGTTTTCATGGATGGCTTTGCAAATCAGGTACATGCCCATGCTGGCACGAATAGTAGTAATATCAAAGGTACCCAATGCCTGAATGACTGTTTCCAGAGAATCCAGAACCTGTTCTTTTGTCATATAGAATTCTGTATGGTCACTGCCGATATAGTCAGCAACCTGTTTTGCATATTTCAAATCAATGGCATCTTCGCTCATGCCGATGGCAAATGTACGAATAGGCGTTTTTGATTTTTTGGCTGCAATGGCGCATACCAAAGAGGAATCCAGACCGCCAGAAAGCAAAAATCCTACTTTTGCATCTGCTACCAATCTTTTTTCCACCCCTGCAACCAACTTATCATGGATGTTTTTGCAAACAGTTTCCAAATCGTCATGACAAACTTTATCTACTTTTGCAATATCGCAATAGCAAATGAATTTACCATCCTTATAATAATGCCCCGGCGGAAATGGCATGATACGTTTTGTCAAGCCCACCAGATTCTTCGGTTCACTGGCAAACACAATGACACCGTTTTTATCATAACCATAATATAAAGGACGAATCCCAATAGGATCTCTGGCAGCAATAAAAGATTTTGCTTCTGCATCATAGAGAATCAAAGCAAATTCTGCATCCAGCATGGCAAACATATCTGTGCCAAATTCCCGATACATGGGCAGCAGCACTTCACAGTCTGATTCACTCTGGAAAGTGTATTTTTCTGCCAAAACCTTTTTGATTTTCTCGAAACCATAAATTTCCCCATTGCAGACAACATAACTGCCATCCAATGCAAAAGGCTGCATGCCAGATGGAGTCAAACCCATGATTGCCAATCTGTGAAATCCCAAATATCCATTTCCTGTATCTACAATGCGGCTGTCATCAGGACCACGAGAGATGGTACGGTCAAATCCTTCCTGAAATAATGCCAAATCCACACTGCTGCCGCAATATCCCATAATTGAGCACATCAGCCTTACCTCCTTTTTTATCCACAGAAAACGAAACCAGAAACGGTTTCGCTTTCTGCTTCTCTTTCCTCTTTTGTTTTTTATTTCACGCCAAACAGCAATTCACCATATGTAGGGAATGGCCAATATTTTCTTGCAGTGATGGTTTCTGCTTCGTCACAAGGCACCCGCAGTTCCCGCATTTTTACCAGTACCTGATCCCGAATAAAAGCGGATTCTTCACAAACTGTTTCTGTTGATTTCAAGGAAATCAGAGATTTTTTCAGTTCCTGTATTTTCAGTGCAATTTCATCTGTCAAAGCAGACAGGGTTTTCACTCTCTCGCATTCAAATGCACAGGTAATCTGTTCGTTCAAAGCTTTTTTCGCGGCTGCTGTTTTAGCAAGTTCCATTGCATATGCAGTGATTGCCGGCAGAATTTCTTTTTCCGCCATATCCACCATGGTATTTGCTTCGATGACAATGGACTTACAGTAGTTTTCCAGTACAATTTCATAACGCGCACGCAGTTCTGGTTCTGTGTAAATCTTCTGCCCTGTCAGCAGTTCCACATTTTTCCGATCCAGAATATGAGGTACGCAGTCGGGTGTAGAAGGATAATTGCTCAGACCTCTTTTCAGCGTTGCTTCCTGAATCCATGCATCATCGTAGCCGTTGCCGTTAAAAATGATACGTTTATGTTCTTTAATTGTATTTTTCAGCATTTCCTGCAGGGCTGACTGGAAGTCAGGTGCCTGTTCCAGATAGTCGGCATAAACCCGTAGGCTTTCTGCTACAGCACTGTTCAGCATGATATTTGCGCAGGCAATGCTGTCCGCAGACCCAACCATACGGAATTCAAATTTATTGCCTGTAAACGCAAAGGGTGATGTACGGTTACGGTCTGTGTTATCTTTTGTAAATTTGGGCAGTACGTCAACACCCAATTTCATTTTTGTCTTTTTCACACCGCAGTAAGGTGTATCATTTTCCAGAGATTCCAAAACTGCATTCAGTTCATCGCCAAGGAAAATGGAAACGATTGCTGGAGGTGCTTCCTGGGCACCCAGCCGCAGGTCATTTCCGGCTGTTGCAACGGAAATACGCAGCAAATCCTGATAATCATCCACCGCTTTGATGACCGCACACAAGAACAGCAGGAACTGTGCGTTATCATGCGGTGTTTCACCGGGAGAAAGCAGGTTTACGCCTTCATCCGTGGAAATAGACCAGTTATTATGCTTGCCGCTGCCGTTGACACCAGCAAAGGGTTTTTCATGAAGCAGACAAACCAAACCATGTCTTGCCGCAACTTTCTGCATAATTTCCATTGTCAGCTGGTTGTGGTCTGTTGCAATATTAGTTGTTGTATAGATAGGTGCCAATTCATGCTGTGCCGGAGCAACTTCATTGTGTTCCGTCTTTGCCAGTATACCAAGCTTCCATAATTCTTCATTCAGATCTTCCATGAAGGCGGCTACTGTAGGTTTGATGGCACCAAAGTAGTGATCGTCCAATTCCTGACCTTTCGGCGGTTTTGCACCAAACAAAGTCCGTCCAGTAAAAATCAGGTCGCGGCGTTTTTCATACATTTCTCTGTCTACCAGGAAATATTCCTGCTCCGGTCCTACAGAAGTACGGACACATTTTACATGGTCATTGCCAAACAGACGCAGGATACGCAGCGCCTGACGGTTTAATGCTTCCATGGATCTGAGCAATGGTGTTTTCTTATCCAGTGCTTCCCCTGCATAAGAACAGAAGGCAGTGGGAATGCACAGGGTTTTTCCTTTGATGAAGGCATAAGATGTAGGATCCCATGCGGTATATCCTCTTGCTTCAAATGTGGCACGCAAGCCTCCTGAAGGAAAAGATGATGCGTCCGGTTCACCTTTGATCAGTTCGGAACCAGAAAATTCCATAATCACTCTGCCATCAGGCGCTGGTGTAATGAAGCTGTCATGTTTTTCCGCTGTAATGCCAGTCAGTGGCTGGAACCAATGGGTGTAATGGGTTGCACCATTGGCAATTGCCCAATCTTTCATGGCTGTTGCCACAGCATTGGCAACGGAAAGATCCAACTTCGCTCCCTCATCAATTGTTTTTTTCAGGGACTGATATACTTCACTTGATAATCGTGCTTTCATTACCCTGTCGTCAAAGACCAGGGAACCAAAATAATCCGATACATGTTTCATAGAAAAACCCCCTCTTTTGTAAAATAAAAAAGGCAAAGGGGACTCTGAGGGTATGACCTCAAAGACGCCTTTGCCTTTGACTCATATTTTATACACCCATAATTCATTTTTGTCAATGGGTCTTTTATAAATTTTTTCAAAAAATTATTATGTTTTCCATAAAATTACAAAAATTCAAATTTGACCATGTTATGCGCACATATTTTTCTTTATACAATTTTTTATGGAAAATCTGTGGGAACTGTGTTATATTACTTTTTATAAATGTTGCAAAGTTCGAAAAAAATGTTGAAAATGAGAGGAAAGCAGGTGGAATTCATGAAATATTCCAAGCAGGAAGTATTACAATATGTCCAGGAAGAAGATGTCAAATTCATCCGTTTGGCATTTTGCAACGTTTTTGGCAAACAGAAAAATATCTCCATCATGCCAGATGAACTGCCTCGGGCTTTTTCCTATGGCATTGCCATTGACGGTTCTGCCATTGCAGGCTTCGGCGATGAAGCCGAATCTGATCTGCTGCTCCATCCAGAACCTGATACCCTGATGGTACTTCCCTGGCGACCAGAGCATGGCAGAGTTGTTCGCATGTTCTGCAGCATTTCCTACCCGGACGGACGTCCTTTTATCTGTGATACTAGAAGCCTGTTGAAAAAAGCCATTTCTGATGCGGAATCTGCTGGCATTTCCTTTGCCTTCGGTCCTGAAATGGAATTCTATCTTTTCCAATTAGATGCGGAAGGACAGCCCACAAAAACGCCATATGATAACGCGGGATATATGGATATTGCACCAGAAGACAAATGCGAAAATGTTCGACGGGAAATTTGCCTGATTCTGGAGCAAATGGGCATTTATCCTGAAAGTTCTCACCACGAAGAAGGTCCCGGACAAAATGAAATTGACTTCCGTTATTCCGATCCTCTCACTGCCGCTGATAATACCCTAACCTTTCAAGCTGTTGTAAAAACAGTTGCAGAACGGAATGGGCTTTATGCGGATTTCAGTCCAAAACCATTGCGCCATCAGCCCGGGAATGGATTCCATATCAATATTTCTGTCAAAGGCGGAAACTGTGAAGATCCCCTATCCCATATGATTGCTGGTATTCTGGCACATATTTCAGAATTGACTGTTTTCCTGAATCCCACAGTTGCTTCTTATGAGCGTTTTGGCGGTCCCAAAGCGCCTGAATACATTTCCTGGTCAAACCAGAACCGCTCTCAGCTTATTCGTGTTCCTGCTGCCGTAGATGCATATCGTCGTGCAGAGCTGCGTTCTCCAGACCCTACGACCAATCCATATCTGGCATTTGCTCTTTTGATCTACGCCGGACTGGATGGCATCCAGCAAAAACTGCCGTTGCCTGCGCCTACGGACCTGAACCTGTTTACGGCTAGTGCGGATATTTTGGCTGGTTTGCAGAGACTGCCACTGACTTTACGGGAAGCGGCAACATTGGCAGCCAACAATTCCTTTGTATCACAGTATCTGCCAAAAACCATCGTGCAGACATATTATAACCAGCGATAAGAAAAGGACTTTTGAAAGGAGGGGAGCATTTTGAGTTTAAAAGAACGTGTTTACAGCGTATTGGTCATATCTGCAAAAGAAAAATTCAATGCATCTCTGCAATCTCTGCTCCCTGAATCCAAATATGCTCCCGTACAGATGGTTTCCAGTGTTAGCTTGGCAAAACGAGTTTTGCTGGAACGCAGTTTTGACTTTGTGTTCATCAATACACCCCTGCCCGATGATTTCGGCACAAGATTTGCCATTGAGATTTCTGGAAACAAAGGCACCGTCATTCTTTTACTAGTACGGAACGAAGTCTATGAAGAAGTTTGCGATAAAGTAACGGAATACGGCATTCTAACATTGCCAAAACCCGCTTCCAAACAGATGGTTGCACATACCTTAAATTTCATGGCTGGTATCCGGGAGCGTCTGAGAAAATTGGAAAATAAATCCCTTTCCATGGAAGAAAAAATGAAAGAAATCCGTCTGGTAAACCGTGCCAAATGGGTACTCATTGACGAATTGAAAATGTCAGAAGCAGATGCCCATCGCTATATTGAAAAACAGGCAATGGATCGCTGTGTTTCCCGCAGAGAAATTGCCGAGGAAATCATATCCACTTATCTTTAATCAAAACAATCCTATCTATAAAATCAAACAGGCAGACATGGATACGCCACATCTGCCTGTTTTTTATATTTTTTCAAAAAATTATGGCTGTTTTATTTTAGGAAATTATACTTCTTCTGTCAGGGTAACCGCTGTAATTTCTTCAGGATTTACCTGTTCCATTTCTACAACTGTTGCTTCTTTCACATCAGATTCCTCTTCTGTCAAATGTTCATTTTCCACAACTGCTACTTCCCAAGCAGAACCATTCCAGTTATATGTGCTGCCAGCTGTAAAAGTATCTGTACCTACTGCACCTTCTGCGATAGTAACAACAGAAGTTGCGTCTGTACCTGTTACTTTACCCTTTGCTGCTGTTGTGATGGTTCCATTTACAGCCAGAACTGCATTTTCTTTTAACAGCAGTTCACTGCCTGTACTGTTGGCAGAAACAACTTTCAATGTACCATCTACTGTCATATTGCCATTCAAAATCATTTCAATACCAATGGCTTCTGTTGCAGAGTCAAACATAGTATACCATGTCTGGCCGGCAGGAATGGTAACGTCCCCTTCAATTTCCATTGTAGGGTGTGTACCGGAATAGCTGTCTGCAAAGCCGAATGTAACTGTGGCACCATTTGTCTGAATACGTGCATCACTAGATACTCCAACAAATGTTGTTGCTTCTTCGCCGCCATCTGTTGTCATAGACTGCAATGCACCGCCAGACTGTACTTCGATTTTTGTTACAGTAGGAAGCATACTGTCTGCACCATTATTGTAGTTGGCATTGATTTTCAGCACAGCGCCATCTGCAACAATCACTTGACCTGTGCCTGCCAATTTGCCTTCGTATGTATCAAAAGAACCATTGTTTGTCATAGTACCGTTATTTGTAATGGTGCCTTTATTGATAAGAGTTACTTTTTCTCCAATGGAAAAACTGTCGTTCAGGTTCAGCTGTGCGCCTTCGTTTACTTCAATTGTTACCTGACGATCCACATTTACTGCTTCATCCAAAGTAATGTCACCGCTTACTTTCACAGTTTCAACACTGGGATTTGCCAATGCCGCTTTCAGTGTATCGCTGTTGTTCGCTGTTACTTCACCAACGATAAATCCATACTGCAATGTAAGTGCAGAACCATCTGTTCCTTCCAATGTAAATGTAATTGCATCCTGGATTTTTCCAGCCTGGAATTCATCGACAATGACGGATACCAATGTATTTCCTTCTGCTTCAGATGCTTCTGGATTTTTTACCCAGTTAGAACCTTTCAAAGCGGGGTCAAGGTTGTCGCTCCATGTGTATGTTTCCTGATTATAAGTAATGGATTTTACAGTAGCGCCATTGTCAAAACGATACAATGCACCCAGATAACGTGCCATATCATTCATAGACGCACCAGACAGTACAGTTTCCATGGTGTCATATCTGCCAGATACCACAGCGTTTTTGCCATCGACAGTATGTGTCAGCTGACTTGTGTACTCATAGTCATCGTACTGATAAGCAATAGCGGATTTTGTTGCTTCCATCAGTGCTTTTGCTGTTTCATCCTCTTTTACTGTGAAACCATAGCGCAACGTAATGGTAGAACCGTTGGAACCTTTCAGTGTCAACTGGATTGCATCCTGAATCTTTCCAGCCTGGAAATCATCTACAATGATAGACACCAATGTATTTCCATCTGTTTCTGTTCCATTAGGATCTTTTACCCAGTTAGAACCTTTCAATGCAGGATCAAGATTGTTGCTCCATGTAAATTCTGTATCTCCATAAGTAATGGATTTTACGGTTGTACCATTGTCGAAACGATACAATGCACCCAGATAACGCGCCATATCGTTCATAGCAGCACCAGACAGAATATCCTCAGCTGCATATTCACCCATAACAATTGCATTTTTGCCATCTTTTGTATGTGTCAGCTGACTCGTATAGGTATAATCTTCGTACTTGTAGCTGATTGCAGAACTGGTTGCTGTAAGGAGTTTATCTGCAACAGATACACTGCTGCCTCCGCTGGAGCTGCCGCCGCCACCACCGCTGGAACCTGTGCTTGTGCTGGGCTTATCTACGCCATCAGCCACTTCTGTGTCTTTTACATCTGTGCTGCTGGAAATGGTAATACCATCGGCATTTGCTTCCAGTTTTTCAATCTGACCGGAACCTGTGATAGAAACTTTTGCATCTGCTACTACTGTTTTCACAGTTGCATCTTTTGCCACTTCAACTTTTGAAGATGCCGCATCTTCAGAAATAACTAATTTCTTCACATCTTCTTTTACAACAACACTTGCTTTTGCATTGATTTCTACTCTGTTTGTGGGCACTCCAATGGTCACTTTATTGCTTGTGTCAATTTCATTTGTAATAGAAATGGTATCTACAGTACCTGTAAAGTCTTTCCCCTCAATGTTGCAAGCTTCTTTTACTTCAATAACAGAAATATCTGTATCACCCTTCAGCTGCAATCTGACATTTTCTTTCTCTACAGAAACTTTTCCTTTGACACTAACATTATCAAAGTAAATGGAATCATCTCCGCCACCTCTTACAATCACATCACCTTTGACCGTCGTATCATTCACATAAACTTCGCCTTCACCAACAGCTTTGTCAATGATCAAATTGCCTTCGATGGTCTGACCTTCAATGACTGTATCATCTTCTGTTACAACAACATCTTTTGCTTCCTCATCTGTTTCTTCTTTTTCCATTGTTCTGTCCAAAGAAGATACTGCTTCTGCTCTAGTGATGGTGTTTGTCGCATCAAATGTACCATCTGTACGTCCGGTCATAAATCCTGCCGCACTAACAGCACCAACGGAACCCTTTGCCCATGCAGGAATACGAGAAGCATCGGTAAATTTATCTGCTGCTTCTGTATTTGCAGTTAATTCTTTCGCCTTTGCAATCATAACAGCCGCTTCTGCTCTGGTAATAGTTGCATTGGGTTTGAATGTTCCATCTTCATAACCGGCACAATATCCAGCTTCCACTGCAATAGCCACTGCATCATAGTACCAAGCATTGGCGGAAACATCGCTGAATGTCACATTGCCTTTCTGTGTAAAGCCAAGGGCTTTATTTAACATAATCACAAACTCTGCACGCGTAACGCTATTGTCAGGTTTGAATGTTCCATCTTCATAGCCGGAAATCAATCCTTTTTCCTGCCACTGTGTAATGACTTTTTCTGCCCAATGACCTGAAATGTCAGTTGCAGGCGCAGCAAATGCCTGTGCAGGCGCAAACGCTAATGCCGCAGCCAAAGCCATAGATAATGTCATTTTTCCAACTTTTTTGTTCATTTTTCCTATCACCTCTCCTAAACTTTTAAAAACCTAGTTCTCGACTATTATATCATGCAAAAAATATTATGCAATACAAATTATATAATTTCCATTATTTACATGTATTTACTATGTTTACATCAATATTATTCAAGTTAGCTCTGGGGTAACATTATGAAATTAATTTAAAAATACCGTTTTTATGCTAAAAAATTAACAGTACACACCCAATATAAAATTCAATATTTATGTATTTTTTTACATTCTATCAAAAACAGAATTTCATGTGTCCATATACAAAAAAACATTTCTTTTACCATTTCTGTATAATATACTTTCAAAAATAAATTCCAGTTTTTCAAATAAAAAGAAAACAGATGGTGAATGCATTCCATCCACCATCTGTTGGGAAATACTTATATGTTATTCCTCTTTTACATGTCGCATTTCTTCCAATGCCGCAAAAGCTGTGCGCATTTCCTCCCGCACCAATTTTGTTTTTCTTTCATATACTTTACGATAAAAAGCAGTCCGTTTGGGGTCCGGCACAAAAGATTTATTTTCTATCAGATTCGCTTCAAACGCTTCCTGTAAATCAGGAATATCCCCTATGGCATAAGCTGCTGTTGCCGCATTGGTCATAACAGCGCCCTGCGCTGTCTTTAATGTTGTTACACGACAATTCAGCATGTCCGCTTTGATCTGGTTCCATAAATCCGAACGGCTTCCGCCTTCTGTTACAACAATACGATTCAAATCAACGCCAGCTGCACGATATACATCTGTAACACCAATATAATCATAAGCAATGGCTTCCAAGACCGCGCGCCACAACACCGCTTGATCTGTATCCATGGTCATATTCAGAAAACAACCACTTGCCGCTGAAATATCACCAAAGCCACCAGTCAGATATGGCAGGAACAAAACGCCATTGGCACCTGCCGGAACCTGTTTTGCCCGTTCTGTCAGCACATCAAAATAAGCACCTTCCCCTTCTTTTCCGCAAATATTGTCCCGGAACCAGCGCAGTGCCAAACCGCCTGTACGGATAAATCCCCAATAAAAATATGTATTTTCCAGTGTACCACTATTGAAAATCAAGTCTGTTCCCGGTCTGCTCAATTCTGGCTTGATACCATCTACTGCAATACAGAACATAGCACATGTCCCAGCAACATCTGCCGCTCTATTGACAGCTGTAACACCGCATCCAATCATGCTCTGCATGGTATCCCCTGCACCAGCACAAATGGGAATACCGACTGGCAGACCTGTTTTTTCTGCGTATTCTTCTGTGAGATGACCAATAATATCCCAAGGTTTCACGATTCTTGGCAGATATTCTTTGGACAGCCCCAATATTTCCAGCTGTTCATCGCTCCATTCCTTTTTTTCAACCTTATACCCAAGTCCCCAGCCGGACATAGTACCCCAGTCAATGAAAGCGTCCTTTGCTTTACATCCAGCAAGATGAGACAAAATGTAAGGAGCATTATGCAGGAATTTCTTTCCTCGTTTCTGAAATTCTACATTATTTCTCAGGAACCATCTTGCAAATAACGCTGGAAACATACAGTTTGGCAAAGGATTACCCGTTTCTTTCGCCCAGATATCCAATCCCAAAGCCGCCAGTTCCTCCGCATCTGCCTGTGTACGAGAATCCAGATAATTGATATATGGTGTTATGGCGTTTCCGTCTTCATCAACACCCACAATACCCAAAATGACACCATCCCCAAAGATTGCCCGAATGTTCTCCGGTGACAGTCCTTTTTCCCGCATTTCTTTTGTACAAGCCGCAATACTGGTCACTGCTGCCTCCACATACTGATCTGCATCCATTTCCACCCAACCAGGATGTGGATAGCGAAGCACTGTCGGTGTGCTGTGCTCTGTGATGCACTGCATGTTGCTGTCATAAACAGCTGCTTTCACACTCTGGGTTCCTGCGTCAAAACCAAGGTAATACTTTTCCATACAATTTAGCCTCTTTTCTGTATTGGGGGCAATAAAAAAACCCCGTATATTTCTGACTGCCATAAGCAAGTCATCTTACAGGGCAATGTTTCTTTTCTGCACGAAAAAAACCGCAGAACAAAAAAGCATATCTTCTCTCATCCAGACTATACTGTCGGCTTCGTAATTTCAACGAATCCTGCCACCAAAAGCGGCTCGCGGGCTATCACCGCCGGTAGGGAATTTCACCCTGCCCCGAAGACACTTTTTTCCTACGCATACATTATACCGCTCTTGCACATAGTCTACAAGCGCAAAGGTGACGATAATCCACCCCTTTTTTCTGTCATGTTTACTAATGGCATAAAAAACAGGCAGCCACATATATGGCTGCCTGTTTATCAGGAAGTCATCCACGAAACTTCCTGAAAGAAAGGGATTTCCAAACTATTTTGCAATTATGCAAAGGGATTTTCTGTAGGATAAGGCAAAGATTTAGGCTGGTTGTAAGCGATATCTGTTACGCCCAGATATTTGAATACTTCAAACAGCGCTTTGCCGTGGTGACCGAATGTAACTGCACCATGGTGAGGATACTGTTTTTCGATCAGAACATGACGATAGAATCTGTTCATTTCGGGAATTGCGAAGATACCGATAGAACCGAAGGAACGTGTAGGAACATCCAGAACTTCACCCTGTGCTACATAAGCGCGCAGCTGTGTGGAAGCTGTTGTCTGCAGACGGAAGAATGTGATATCCCCTGCTTTGATGTCGCCTTCCATGGTACCTCTTGTGATATCGGGTTCACCATCGGGTTCCAGCTGACGTTTCATAATAAGCTGATAGCTCATATGAGGATTGCACAGCAGGCTGGAGCATGTGTTGCCGCAGTGGAAGCCCATGAATGTTTCATTCAGGCGGTAATCGCATTTGCCTTTGATATCTTCGTTGTAGATCTGTGCAGGTACGGAGTTGTTGATATCCAGCAGTGTTACAGGTGCGTTGGATACACACAGACCAATGTATTCGCTCAGTGCACCGTAAATATCTACTTCACAGGAAATGGGGATACCTCTGCCTGTGAAACGAGAGTTTACATAGCAAGGAACGAAGCCGAATTCAGTCTGGAATGCAGGCCAGCATTTGTTTGCAAATGCAGCGTATTTGGAGCAGCCCAGATTATCTTTCATCCAGTCTTCCAGTGTCAGTTCATACTGAGCCAGTCTAGGCAGAACACCTGCATAAGGATTTTCGTTGCCCAGTTCTGCTGCCATTTCTTCTACTTTAGCAGGGATACGAGGGTCGTCTTTATGTTTGTTGTAAGCTACCAGCAGATCCAGTTCGGAATGTTCTTCCACTGCTACACCCAGATCATACAGGGCTTTAATAGGTGCATTACAAGCCAGGAAGTCATTGGGACGAGGACCAAATGCAAAGATTTTCAGACCTTTCAAACCAACCAGAGCTGTTGCAACGGGAACAAATTCACGAATCTGCTGTGCAACTTCTTCTGCTGTACCGCAAGGATATTCAGGAATGTATACTTTTTTGCCTCTCAGACCCAGGTTGTAAGAAGCATTCAGCATACCACAGTAAGCGTCACCACGACCATTCATCAGGTCGCCATCACCTTCTGCTGCACATGTGTACATCAGAGGACCATCAAACATATCAGCAATCATTGTTTCAGGTGTTTCAGGACCGAAGTTACCCAGGAAAACAACCAGTGCGTCAACGCCAGCAGCTTTTACATCTTCTACTGCTTTTTTTGCATCCAGTTCTGTTTCTACACAGATGGGGCATTCATACAGATCAGCACCATAAGCATTTACAACATTGTGACGGCGCATTTCAGACAGTGCAACTGGGAAGCAGCTGCGGCTAACGGAAATGATACCCATTTTTACTACAGGAATATTCTGCATATTAGATTACCTCTCTTTCAAAATATGTCTTCTCTTTAAATTTCATTTGCAATGTCAATGTTGACTCCGTCCAGGCCAACGAATGCGCCATCAGCGGCTTCGCTGGCATCGGCATGGGCGATGAGCCATTTATTTCTTGCGCGCAGGAGGGGATCTTCTGCGTTCAGTGTTGCAATTTCAGGTTTATCTGTGTTTGTGCCTTTGGGCAGTACCACAGCTACGCGGAAGCCTGCATCTTTCTTTGCATTGCAAGGTGCGTAGTGCAGTGTTGTTGCATATACTTCCACTGCTGTTCCGGCAGGCACCAGAAAAGCACGAATGGTTGCTGTATCCAGATGATAGTCTGGCGTAATATCAGTCTGTTTGCCAAGCAGAAGAATCATATCTTCACAAGGAATATTGATTTCGCTGTCGCGATGATATTCCACACAGTTCAGTTTTGTATTTGTACCATTGCAGAAACCAATCTGAATGGGCATACCGCCATATACATTATCTTCCAGTTCTTTTTTAGCGGGTGTGTTTTCCAAAGAATCATCACCGGGAACATAGATGACACCATCTGCGGGTTTTTCTGTTTTGGAAAGAGCTGTCAGCAGTTCATCCAAATGCAGTCCTTCCACTACCTTTCCGTACTGACGGAAAGATGCATCGAATACAGATTCGATTTTCATATTTTCACCTTCTCTTTATAATTCTGCCAGTTCCTTCCAGCTATCCTTCAATGCAGGATACAGACCACGGTAGATTTCATAAAATTTATCATATTCTGCCACATGTTCTGCAACAGGGTCCTGAGAAGCATTGACGCCAACAATCTGTCTGCATGCTTCTGGTACAGAAGGATACAGACCTGCGCCAACACCTGCCAAGATTGCTACACCCAAAGCGGGACCTTCTTTGCTGATGGTGGTTGCCACAGGGCATCCCAGAATATCTGCCATCATCTGACGCCAGAAAGCGGAGGAACCGCCGCCGCCACAAGCCAGAATCACATCAGACTGTACACCCATACCACGAAGGATTTCTGCACAGTCACGAAGGCTGAATGTAACCCCTTCCATAACGGCACGCACCAGATCATATCTTGTATGCATGCCAGACAGACCAACGAAAGCACCACGGCAATCAGGGTCCAAATGAGGTGTTCTTTCACCCATCAGGTAAGGCAGATAGATCAAACGGTTGGAACCGATAGGTGTTTTTGCAGCTTCTGCTGTCATCAGATCGTAAGGATCTACGCCCTGTTTTTCTGCTTCCACTTTATCTGCATCACAGAAATTGTCGCGATACCATTTCAGAGACTGACCAGCTGCCAATGTAACGCCCATCACATGCCATGCGCCAGGCACTGCGCAGCAAAAAGTATGTACTCTGCCCTTAGGGTCGATGGAAAGTTTATCTGTGTGGGCAAATACCACGCCAGAAGTACCGATGGTAGCAAAAGCTCTACCATCTTCTACAACACCTGTACCAACAGCTGCCGCTGCGTTATCGCCAGCACCGCCTACAACGATGGTACCTTCTTTCAGTCCTGTCAAAGCAGCCGCTTCAGCAGTGATGGTACCTGTTACTTCAGGACTTTCATATACTTTTGCAAGCATTGCAGGATCAATATCCAGTTTTTCCAATACTTCCTGAGACCAGCAGCGATTCGGCACATCCAGCAGACCCATACCGGAAGCATCAGAAACTTCTGTCGCAAATACATTACAAAGTTTATAACGAATATAGTCTTTTGCCAGCAAAATGTGGCGTGCTTTTGCATAAATTTCAGGTTCGTGTTTTCTTACCCAAAGGATTTTACCAGCAGTAAAACCTGTCAGTGCAGGGTTGGCTGTGATTTCGATGTAGCGTTCTTTGCCGCCCATCAAAGCATGAATTTCTTCACATTCCACAGCGGTTCTCTGGTCACACCACAGGATAGAGGGACGAAGGACTTCGCCATTTTCATCCAACAGTACCAAAGAATGCATCTGACCGGATAAACCAATGCCACGAATTTCTCCTGCGTCAATGCCGCTCTTTGCAAGAACAGCGCGGATGCCGTCTACAACAGCTTTCCACCAATCCGCAGGATCCTGTTCTGCCCATCCATTTTTCGGCTGTGCCATAGGATATTCCCCTGTATAGGAGGCAACCCCATGACCTGCTTCATCAAAAAGCACCGTTTTGGTACCAGAAGTACCAATGTCGATACCAAGCAAATAATTCATTGTAAAGCCTCCTTAAAATCAGGATTTGGAACGTTTTTTACTTACAACGTCAAATACTACGGCAAACAGCAGTACCAGACCTTTGATCATTTTCTGCCAGTTTGCGTCGATACCCAGAATAGACATACCATTGTTCAGGATACCCATGAAGATCGCACCGATTACGGCACCGCCTACAGTACCAGTACCGCCGTATGCGGAAGCACCACCGATGAAGCAAGCGCCGATGGCATCCATTTCGTAGTTAGTACCAGCGGAAGGAGCTGCGGAGTTGAAACGTGCTACGCAGACCAGAGCAGCCAGTGCGGACAGGAATGCCATATTTACATATGCGCCAAACATAATCTTACGTGTGTCGATACCAGACAGCTGAGTTGCTTTTGCGTTGCCGCCCAGTGCATACAGGTGACGACCAGGAACAGTACGTGTTGTCAGGTAGTCATATACCAATACAACGATTGCCAGCAGGATCAGTACAACAGGGATACCTTTGTTTTTGCCCAGCAGATAGCATGCAGCCATAATAACAACTGCGATGATTGCCAGTTTGATGATCAGCATTGTTGTATTACCTGTTTCGTAGCCTTTTCTGCGTTTTTTCGCCTGTGCATACAGAGAAATTGCAAACATGACTACACAGCATACAGCACCAATTACCAGAGAGATGATCAATGTGCTGTTAGCATCGCCGCCGGAGATGTAAGATGTGAAGTATTTCAGATAGTTATCGGGATAAGGAGAAATGGTAGTACCATTCAGAAGGACTGTTGCCAGACCACGCCATACCAGCATACCAGAAAGGGTTACCAGGAAAGGCGGAATATTCATATAGGCAATCCAGAAGCCCTGCCAAACACCGATTGCAAGACCAACTAACAGACATGCAATCATTGCAACATAAATATTCACGTGCATATTTACGATAAGGATACCGGAAACAGCACCTACCAGAGCAACGATGGAACCAACGGACAAGTCGATGTTACCACCAGTCAAAATACACAGCAACATACCGGTTGCCAGAATTACAACGTAACTGTTCTGCATGATCAGGTTGGACACGTTTGTCGGCGCAAACATGGAACCTTTGCCATTAATTGTGATTAAGATTTGGAATAAGACCGTGACGATTACCAATACAAACAGCATGGTATTTTTCTTCATGGCCGCTTTTACTTTATTCATACGGAGAACGCTCCCTTCATTTTCTTATTTCTTCGCACTGGACTGCAGGATTTTAGACATAATCACTTCACTGGTAGCTTCTTCAATAGGCAGTTCAGCTACCATACGACCTTCGTTCATAACATAAACACGGTCACTCATACCCAAAATTTCGGGCAGTTCGGAAGAAATCATGATAACGGATTTTCCTTCTGCAACCAGATCATTGATGATACAGTAGATTTCATATTTTGCCCCAACGTCAATACCTCTTGTGGGTTCGTCCAGAATCAGAACATCAGGGTCGGCAAACATCCATTTTGCCAGCAATACTTTCTGCTGGTTACCGCCGGAAAGATTGCCAACATTCTGTTCAATACTGGGGGTTTTTGTGTGCAGTGCATTTTTATAATCTTCTGCTACACTACGTTCTGCGTCAAAGTCAATGACACCATGACGAGATACTTTTTCCATACGTGCCAGTGTTGTATTCACACGAATAGGATTTGACAAAACCAAACCATTGCCTTTACGGTCTTCTGTTACATAAGCAAGACCTGCTTCAATAGCCTGTTTGATTGTTTTCAGATGTACTTCTTTTCCGTGCAGTTTTAAAGTACCGCTGATGTCTGCGCCGTAACTGTGACCGAACATACTCATGGCAAGTTCTGTACGTCCTGCGCCCATCAGACCGGAAATCCCGACAACTTCGCCCTTGCGGACATTCATGGAAACATTGTCGCAGACCTTTCTGCCTTCAAACTGGGGATGATATACTGTCCAGTCTTTGACTTCCAGCATAACCTCACCAATATGTGATTCTCTCTTAGGGAAACGGCTGGACATATCACGACCTACCATTCCTTTGATAATACGTTCTTCAGAGAAGTCGTCTACGCCTTTTACCAATGTTTCAATGGTGGAACCGTCACGGATGATGGTGATTTTATCTGCTACATAAGAAATTTCATTTAATTTATGAGAAATAATAATGCTTGTCATTCCCTGGCGCTTGAACTGCAGCAGTAATTCCAAAAGCGCCTTACTATCAGATTCATTTAATGATGCTGTGGGTTCGTCCAAAATCAGCAACTTAACATCTTTAGACAATGCTTTCGCGATTTCTACCAGCTGCTGTTTGCCGACACCAATATCTTTAATCAATGTGTTAGAAGATTCATGCAGACCTACTTCCTTCAGCAGTGCATCTGCTTTGTTATAAGTTTCGTCCCAGTCAATGTGGAATTTGCCACCCCGTTCATTGCCCAGATACATATTTTCACCGATAGATAAGTATGGTACCAGTGCCAGTTCCTGATGGATGATAACAATACCTTTTGCTTCACTGTCTTTGATGACTTTGAACTGACAAACCTCACCTTGATAAATAATATCGCCCTCATAAGAGCCGTAAGGATAAATACCGCTGAGCACGTTCATCAATGTGGACTTGCCCGCGCCATTTTCACCTACCAAAGCGTGGATCTCCCCTTCTTCCACCTGCAGATTAACATTGTCCAGGGCTTTTACCCCAGGGAATGTTTTTGTGATATTGCGCATTTCCAATATAGTTTTTGCCACTGAAACCCCTCCTTTCATATTCTTTTGCAAAATAAACGGGCGGCAGTTACTCTGCCGCCCGCCCTCATCAGCGGCTTTTACCCTGTTGAGAGTCTTGATTGGGTCTTAAGCAATGTCTGCTTCGGTATAGTAACCGGAGTCAATCAACATTTCTTTGTAGTTATCAACTGTTACTACAACGGGGTCACACAGGTAAGAAGGAATTACGCCTGTGCCATTGTCGTATGTTTCTGTATCGTTGATTTCAGGTTCTGTGCCTTTCATGATAGCATCAACCATACCTACAACTTTTTCAGCCAGTGTACGTGTATCTTTGAATACGGACATAGACTGCAGACCGGAAACGATGTTTTTCACATTGGGTTTATCACAGTCCTGACCAGTGATGATAGGCATGTTGTCTGCTGTGTAGCCAGCTGCCTGCAGCGCATTCTGTGCGCCGTAAGAAGTGGAGTCGTTAGAGCAAAGAACTGCATCCAGTTTCACGCCGTTAGGACCATAGCCAACGGAAGAAATGATGTTTTCGAAACGTTTCTGAGCTTCTTCAGTAGACCAGTTAGCTGTTGCACACTGAGCTTTTTCTGTCTGACCGGAAGGAACTACCAGTTTACCGCTGTCGATGTAAGGCTGCAGAACATCCATAGCGCCGCCGAAGAAGAAGTTTACGTTGTTGTCGTCAGGTGCACCTGTTACCAATTCAATGTTGAAAGGACCTTCTGCGTTTTCCAGATCCAGAGCGTCAACGATGTACTGACCCTGCATCTGACCTACTTTGTAGTTGTCGAATGTTGCATAGTAAGAAACTGCTTCGGAATCCATGATCAGACGGTCATAAGCGATTACAGGGATGCCTTTTTCAGCTGCGCCCTGCAGAGCTGTTGTCAAGGAAGAACCGTCGATTGCAGCTACAACCAGAACTTCGCAGCCGCCTGCGATCATGTTTTCAATCTGAGATACCTGTGTAGGAATGTCGTTGTCACCTGCATACTGCAGATCAACTTCATAGCCTGCTGCTTCCAATTCAGCTTTCATGTTAGAGCCGTCCTGGTTCCAACGCTGCAGGGACTGTGTAGGCATAGATACGCCGATTTTGCCGCCTGTGCCACCTTCAGCTGCATCGCCTTCAGTTGTGGTAGTATCGCTAGAACCACCGCAAGCTGCCAAGCCGAAGACCATAACCATTGCCATCAAGGAAGCGAAAAATTTCTTTTTCATGTTTGATACATCTCCTCTCCATATTGATAACCTTTTTTAAGAAAGCCAAAATAGTTTTATAAATGTGCTTTCTCTAAGTTATGTGCATATTGTATCAATTCCTATTCCCAATGTCAATATACCTAGCGGAAGTTACCATATTTCGTGTATTACAATAAAAACTTATTCATTTTTTTGTTCACTTTTCTAAGACAATTCTAACTTGTATTCTAATATGCACAAAAAAAACCAGTCTATATTTATTCAAAAAAAGCCTCGTTATTTCCTATGTTTTAAATAAAAAAAATGCACTGTTGAAAAGATATTTCTTTCTAAACAATGCATTCTTTTTCTCATTTCTTTTTAAATCTGTTCCAAAAAATCAGCAATAAAATGTAACGCGACGCCAATGCAGTTTGCTTTTCCTTGACATCTTCCTAAATGAATATATCGTTCTTCATCAGGGAAGAATGATTTCTCCTTCAAACGTTTGCGAATCATTGGCATATGATCTTCCAAATATGGTGTCAAGATACCACCAATTACAATTTCACAATCCAATACCATATGGATATTGTGAATAGCTGTTACAAGATGGGAAACATACGTATCCCAGATTTCCATATAATACGGGTCTTCTTCCTCCAAATGCTGGAAGAAATCCTTAATGTCCATTCCAAGATCATCGCTCAACACCGAAGATGAACAATAAGATTCAAAACAGCCTTGACGTCCACAATTGCAGTTTTTTCCGCCTGGATGGATGCACATATGACCAAATTCTGCACTACGTCTGTTCAAACCTTCAAACGGCTTTCCATCAATCATGAGTGCACCGCCAACACCCTTACCCAGGAACACATATGCCATTGCAGAAGGTCCGTCATAATTCCACCATTCTGCCACACCACCCGCAGAAGCATCATTCTGTACATATACAGGATATGGAATCACTTCTGTCAAAAGCGAAAGTTTCATATGGTGCAGCTGTAATACTGGCGCAATTTCTACAATTCCCTCTTGTTCATTAATGATGCCAGGCATAGTAATGCCAACGCCCAATAAACGTTCTCTGGAAAAACCGAACCGATCCAAAAATTCCTCCAATTTTTTCGCATATACCATCCGATATTCTGGTGTATTGCTGAAGGGATACTCCAGTTTTTCATAAGCTAGTTCTTCTGCCTTCAGATTAATCGCAATAAAACGAATATGCTTCGGCGAAAGTTCAATGCCCACGGAAAAATACACGTTTTTATTCAGTTTGATCAGACGCGCCTTTCTGCCGCCTGTTGACTCATCTGCCCCAGCATCTGTTAAAATATTCTCGTCAAAGAGTTCCTTGAGGTTTTGTGTCACCGTTGGTAGACTCATATGCAGCCGTTGTGCAATTTCCTGTTTTGTCAGCGGTCCATCCGCATCATAAATGATGCGAAAAACCTGATTTCTATTTTGCTTGCGTAATTCGGTTGTTGAGATACGTTTTCGTTCCATTGAATGTTCACCCACTTTTCCACATTCGCCCCAAAAAGAAAGACCATCACCATAACGCCATGAAAAAAGAACATTTTCTTCATTCTTTTTGCAATGACATCGGAAGCAATGGTCAGAAATATCATATCCAATTGACTGTCTGCGCTCACATGCCATTGTACCCATGGCCTGTACATTTGTTTCTATATATTAACATACAGCGGATATATTTGCAACTACTTTTCTAAAACTATTTACATTATGGTAATTGATAAAATCCATCTTTCAGAAAATACAGAAGTGAACCCAATAATTTTCCTAGAGCGAATGAAACAACAAACCATGTAATGCCCTTGTTCAACCTTGCCCTACGCATAAGAATCGGCATTACATTCAGCACTTCGGCCAGTGCCATAGCCAGTACGCCAACAAAAATGCCGCAAAGCAATGCATGTATCAGCGCAGGAACTCCCTGTAAGCCAATTTTCCAATCCAAACAAGACATAAGGCAGCCAAACAGCCCACCCAGCAATATAGTATCTTCGTAAAAAGGAATATACTGTTTTGTATTGGTTCTTTGTGCCATTCGCGGCACAATTCCAATGGCAGCAATAAATGCAAAGGTACCAGCAGCCACCACTACACCAGATGCGAAACCTGCAAGCACCAGCAACGGTATCCTCATCATTGTTTTTCCTCCCGTTTTTTCCGTCCCAACCGCTCAATAGTACTGGTGATGGTTTCTTTTTCATAAGTCGTCATTTCTACTTCAATGGGTGTTGGATCTTTCGATAATGCGAATTTTGAAAAATGGTTGAAGAAGACCAGGATACCTACTACTAAACCAATACTATACGGTATTGTCACCAATTTAGGCAATTCTGTATTCTCACCATAAGCCATGGCATAATAATTTTGAAAAATTAAAGGAAGCTGCGTGTCTGAATGAAAACACATGATGGTTGTTGCTGCGCCGCAAAACAACACCGCAGAAACAAAGAGGATTTTACTCCATAAAATCAATTTGTTTTCTTTTTTGGGATAAGGTGCGTAAGAAAGCAAGATGTCTGACTCCCCTACGTTGGACACCGTTGCTTTTGGGTATAATGCAGTAATCGCCTGTACCAATTCCAATACGGAAATCAAGTACATATTCTCTGTATTCTCCGGCACTTGAAATACAGGAAGCTTTTCTAACGCTCCTTGGCATGAATCTCCTGCATAAACTTCTGCCACATCTGATAGGTAGATGATCTTTCTGCCAACCATCTGCACCTTTTCCATAGGCTTGATGTAAATATCCATACTGCATTCCTCCTTATAAATACAGTATGGATGCCCTCATCAAAAACTATTCATCGGATTGATTTCGCTTTAAGAAGAAAAAATCTCTCCAAAAAATCTTTTGGAGAGATTTTTTAATAGCAATATACAGTCAAATGATTTTATCTGACAGTTGCAAAACCGATTTCTGCCAGATAATTCAGGACTTCACCGCAGTTTTTCACAGGATATGTTTTATCCGCAAAAGAAATCATACCAAAGTTGGTATCTTCCCCTGCGTCATATACAGTTACTCCTACAGTTACCGCAGGGTCTCCGCCTGTAACTTCTACCAAAAACTGAGGATTTTCCAGAACCGCTGACAAATCTTCTCCTGATGCATCTGCCACTGTAGAAGCAATCAGTTCTGCCAGCATAGTCTTACTGTCGCCATCCAATTCCTGTTTTTCGCCGGATTCGTCAGTCACAGCAACGGTATATTCACCTGTTTCCACAATCGCCTGCAATGCAGCAATGCCGGATTCTGCGGTATTTTTTCCGCTGTTTTGATAAACCAGAATCACAACAATCACAACCACTACTAATCCGATCAATGCGCGCAAACCACTTTTTTTCATAGTGCTTCCCCCTTTCCTACAGTTCACCTTTCAGTCGCTTCATATGCTCTTTCATACGGCGTTCTACGCCATTATTGCTCATATCATAATAAACCGTTCCAACCAGTTCATCGGGCAAATACTGCTGTTCTACATAATGATTGGGATAATCATGGGCATATTTATATCCAATGGCATTGCCCAAATCATGACTGCCGCTGTAATGCCCATCCCGCAGATGGGGCGGCACCCCTTTAATCTGCACATTCCGCACATCAGCTAATGCCTTATCAATTCCTAAATATGCTGCATTGCTCTTTGGTGCACAGGATACATAGGTCACTGCCTGTGCCAAAGGAATCCGTCCTTCCGGCATCCCGATAAAGTTCACCGCCTGCATGGCTGACACTGCAACCTGTAACGCATGTGGATCAGCATTCCCCACATCTTCCGCCGCGCAAATGACAACGCGACGAGCAATAAACTTCGGGTCTTCCCCAGCATAAATCATTTTTGCCAGATAATACAGTGCCGCATCAGGGTCAGAGCCTCGCATGCTTTTGATAAAAGCAGAAATGGTATCGTAATGATTATCGCCGCCTTTATCATACTGCAACGCTCGTTTTTGGATGCAATCCTCTGCTACAGAAAGGGTGATATGGATGATACCATCATCGCCCGGATCTGTTGTCAGCACTGCCAGTTCCAAAGCATTGAGCGCTGCTCTTGCATCACCATTTGCTGTATTGGAAAGAAAATCCAGTGCATCCTCATCCATTTGTGCATGGTAACTACCCAGACCTTTTTCCTCGTCTGCCAACGCACGCTGCAAAAGAGATGCAATATCTTTCTGCTGTAATGGTTCCAAAGAAAAAATCACAGAACGAGAAACAAGCGCACGATTCACTTCAAAATAAGGATTTTCCGTTGTGGCACCAATGAGCACCAGCGTACCATCCTCCACATGGGGCAGAAGTGTATCCTGCTGTGTTTTATTGAAACGATGGATTTCGTCGATAAAAAGGATGGTCTTTTTGCCAAACATACCAAGGCGTTCTTTTGCCGCTGTCACCGTATCTTTGATGTCTTTGATGCCGGCAGTGGTAGCGTTGATCTGGACAAACTCACTTTTCGTAGTATTGGCAATAATTTTTGCCAGTGTGGTTTTTCCTGTTCCCGGCGGACCGTAGAAAATCAAGGAACCCAGTCTGTCGCCCTTAATGGCACGGTAAAGCAATTTATCTTTCCCAACAATCTGCTCCTGCCCCACAAATTCTTCCAAAGTTGTTGGACGCATTCTTGCAGCAAGTGGTGCATCCTGTGTACCTCTCTTTTGTAGATTATATTCAAAAAGGTCCATGTTGCTCACCTCTTTTTATTTTGTCAGGAACAAGCAGGCATCCCCAAAGGAGAAGAAGCGATACCGTTCTTTGACAGCTTCTTCATAGACACGCATGATGAAATCTTTCCCCATCAGAGCAGAAACCAACATAATCAATGTGGATTCCGGCAGATGGAAATTGGTAATCATGCAATCCACTGCTTTGAATGTATAACCAGGATAAATGAAAATCTTTGTCCAGCCGCTTCCTGCATGAACAACGCCGTTTTCATCTGTGACAGATTCCAGTGTTCTGGTGCTGGTGGTACCAACAGCAATGATTCTGCCGCCATTTTTTCTGGCTTCATTCATAATTGCCGCCTGATCTTCTTCCACCACATAATATTCAGAATGCATTTCATGATCCAGAATATCTTCCGCTTTTACAGGACGGAAAGTACCCAGACCAACATGGAGTGTCACATGAGCAATCTTTACACCCATTTCTTCGATTTCTTTCAGTAGTTCCGGTGTAAAGTGGAGACCTGCTGTAGGAGCTGCCGCAGAACCATCGTGTTTTGCGTATACAGTCTGATAGCGTTCCTTATCCTCCAGTTTATGTGTGATATAAGGAGGCAAAGGCATTTCACCCAGCTCATCCAAAATATTTTCGAAAACACCTTCGTAATAGAATTTAATGATACGGTTGCCGCCTTCGATGGTTTCCAGTACTTCCGCTGTCAATCTGCCATCACCAAAGGAAATCTTATCCCCGGGACGGGCTTTTTTACCGGGACGCACCAGCACTTCCCATGTGTCGATACTTTTGCGCACCAAAAGCAGCACTTCAATATGTGCGCCGGTGCCTACACGTTCCCCATGGAGTCTTGCAGGCAATACTCTGGTATCATTGATAACCAGACAATCTCCCGCTTTCAGATATTCTTTGATATCCCGAAAATGTCTATGGGAAATAGATTCTGTATTCTTATCAGCCACCAACAGCCGGGAAGAAGAACGATCTTTCAAAGGTTCCTGGGCAATCAGTTCTTCCGGTAAATCAAAATAAAATTCACTTGTTTTCATGTTTCTTCCTCATTTTCTTAATAAATAATTTAGTGCATAATCTATGCCGAAAAATTCCAGCATCTTTTTTCGATAAATCTTTGTCGCATCATCGGGCAGGAAATCAAATCCTTCGATGTCATAGTCATGGAGCACATAATGTTCCTCCATATCCTGAGACAACACAGTCACTTCAGGGTCTGTATAAGGACGGCGGATATCTGTCACTTCCGCATCTGGGTCGGAAATCACACGCATGATATCTGCAATCTGATGGTCTTTCAGTTTTTTTACATACATTGGCTTCCCTCTTTTCTCATTCCTTAATGTTCCAGCAAAAAGTCAATGGCATATTGGTCGCCAAAGTATTCATACATCTTTTTCCGGTAAATATATTCGGAACCGGCACCGGCACGGTGGAATCCCTGAATATGATAGTCATAAAGGCGATAAGTTTCTTCTGTTTCCTGAAACATTGCCTTTACCTCAGGTACCTTAGACCAGTTGACACAATCCTCAAAACTGGAATTGTATGTACGAATCTGCACAATCCGCACACTGCCGTCATCGGAAATCAGGTTCATGATCTCACGAATCTGTTCTTCCGTCAATTTCTCTGCATACATCTATACCCGCTCCTTCCAGATCATTTTCAACCATTTGCCAGAGTGTATCCTTTCGGCAGCCCAAAAGCGCATCTTTTACTGCCGCCAAGCTGACGGGAATGAGACGATGCATGCCGCCGCAGCGAAGCCCCTCGTCCAGATAAATCCAAAGTACGCCCTCTTTTTTCTTCCCGTTTAAATCACAGTCGGAAAAGCAGAGGGTATTCCCCTCATCATCCCGCCATCCCTTCTGGGAAATCAGAAAGGTCTGCCAGTCCATATCCTCACCCCTCAATGGTTACGCCTGTATAATAATGTTTGATGATTTCTTCATAAGAATAGCCCTGTTGTGCCATACCCTGGGCGCCATTCTGGCTCAAGCCAACACCATGACCATTGCCACTGCCTTCAAATACAAAAGTGCCATTTTCCACAGTGCTGATATTTACATCATAAATCTGATAATCTCCTGTAGAAATCACAGGGGTATTCTGATTGGAGTTTGTATTTTCAGAAACGCTCAAACCATCCAGTTTCAGATTCTTTCCATTCATAGCGGAAAGCGTGCCTTCTGTTTTTGCAGTGATGCCGTTTATCACTGCAGAAGAAGTCAAAGAACCTGTGCTGCTGCTTATTGTCGCCTGACGCTGCACGGTTCTGCTTCCAGAAGAAGGATCTCCGCCTTTTCCGTTGATGGTAAACATTTTACTGGGCAAGCTGCCGCAGGCACCGGAAAAATAAGTACGGATATTTTCTTTAGTCAATGTCACACTGCCAGAAGTACCGACAATCTTCATTTCCTGCACACGACCACCTGCGGAAATCTTTGTAATGACAATATCCTGTGCACTGCCGATATTTTCGCTTTTGGAAGAAAGCAGACTATCCAGCTGGGACAATGTCAATGTCTTTTCCCATGTATTGTTGCCGTACTCTCCAACTTCAGGCACTGCACGCAAATAAGGCACAACCGAATTCCAAACGTTTTCACTGTTTTCTGTATAACCGCCTGTGGAAGCAGAAAATACCGCTTCAATAGGTGTACCATTATAGCAGATGATTTCTCCTTCTGTATCGTCTACGGCCTGATTGGTTTTTGCATTTTCTCCACTATATCCTTTATAAACCTGACAGTTTGTGGTGTCACACAATTCATAGCCACTGCTTTTATGGGCACTAAGCTTTGTCATCGCATAGGTTCTGGCAGCCAATGTCTGGGCTTTCAATGCTCCTTCACTATAGGAAGCAGGCATTTCCGCCGGAATAACACCATAGAGGTATTCTTCCAAATCTACCACGTTCACCGCTGTCATCACTGTACCGTTCACCGCGAAGCGCAGATATCCACGATACTGTTTGCCATTGATGGTAAAAGTTTCATCAGTACCGCCAAAGCCATAGTCCACATCATTGCTGACCATCAGCAGATTTTCGCCGCCGCCAGAAAGGCAAATACCATTAAAATCACTGATGCGTTCTGCAGATTCTTTAGATGCACTTTCTACCTCGGAACGGGAACTATTCTGCACATATACCGTCCATTCGTCGTTACCAAGATAACCGCAGGCTGCATCAAAGCCAGTACGACGCAGACTATATGCCAAATCTTCCGCATCTTTCTGGGACATGCTGTCGGAAATCCGAATCACTTCTCCCTTTACCATTTTGGCAGTAAAACCGCCGGAAGAAGAGATGGTTCCGTCTTCCCGGAATTTATCATTCTGCAATGTTCCCACTGCCAATTGGCTGCTTCCAATGGAAGCGGATGTGACATTTTTACAAACAGATTCCAAACCAACTTCCACCATCTCAGGTACATCATAAGCAAAGGCTGCCTGCGGCATATTCATACATACAGCCCCCGCCAGTACAGCCCCGAACATACATTGTTTCCATTTTATCATTTGTTGCCTCCAAATATTTCTTCCGTACAATCGGAAAAGATTCTCTTTTTGACATTATACCATAACTTGACCCATCATTCCACAAATTCAAAAGCAGTTTTTCCAGCACATAAAAAAGGATAACCCTTCCTAAGGAAAGGTTATCCCCATTCAGATTTTCACAATTTTATTATTTTTCCAGCATTTCACGAACTTCTGCAATGGTTGATTTTTTGCAGATTTCATCTGCCAGAGCCTGACAATGTTCATAGTTCAGGTGTCTGATCTGGTAGCGTGTAGATGCGATTTCAGAAGCTGCCATACTGAATTCATTCAGACCCATACCCAACAGGATGGGAACAGCTTTTTCATCGCTGGCAAATTCGCCGCACATACCAACCAGCTTGTCATATTTATGACCAGCCTGGATCACTGTACGAATTGCACGCAGTACAGCCGGATGGAAGGAGTTATACAGGCGAGCAATTTTCTGATTGCCTCTGTCAACTGCCAGCAGGTACTGAGTCAGGTCGTTTGTACCGATGCTGAAGAAATCAACAACTTTTGCCAGATCTTCTGCGCAAAGAACAGCAGCAGGTGTTTCGATCATGACACCAGTCTGAATGCTGTCATTGAAAGGAATGTTATCACGACGCAGTTCTTCTTTACATTCCTGCAAAATAGCGTTTGCTGCCATAAATTCGTCTACAGAAATGATCATAGGATACATGATACGGATATCACCATATGCGCTGGCACGCAGGATGGCACGAAGCTGTGTTTTGAAAACATCCTTCAGATCCAGAGAGATACGGATTGCTCTCCAGCCCAGGAAAGGATTTTCTTCTTCATCGAATTTGTAATAAGAAAGTTCTTTATCGCCGCCAATATCCAGTGTACGGATGATGACGGGATGTTTCATGGTTTCGATGGCTTTTTTGTAAGCATCATACTGTTCCTGTTCTGTAGGGAATTTGGTGTTTTCCATGTACAGGAACTCACTGCGGAACAAGCCAATGCCTTCCGCACCACGAGTAACAGCATTTTCTACATCCACAATACTGCCAACATTTGCAAACAGTTCCACAGTTCTGCCGTCTGTAGTTGTAGCAGGCAGATTGTTCATGCTTTCAAATTCTGCTTTCATGGCTTTGTATTCTGCTGCTTTTTTGCGATATACTTCTTTGGTTTCTTCATCGGGATTTACGATGATTTCTTTGCCTACCGCATCCAGAATGATATAGTCTTCATTTGTCACATTTTTGCGGAAATCAGCTACACCTACAAAAGCAGGAATTTCCATGCTTCTTGCCATAATGGAAACGTGGCTGGTAACGCCGCCAGCTTCTGTGATGAAGCCTTTGATATAGCGGAAATCCATGTTGGCTGTATCAGAGGGTGCCAGATCTTCCGCAACAACAATCACATCTTCATTGATGCCTTCGAAAGGATTGCTCTTGATTCCTTTCAGACCGCACATGATACGTTTGCCAACGTCTTTGATGTCAGCAGCTCTTTCTCTGAGATACTCGTCATCCAGACTTTCAAACATAGTCACGATTTCCGCAACGGTTTCTTCGAGAGCAAGCTGTGCATTTTTATTTTCGCTGTTGATCTTCAGTTCCACAGAATCATGGAGTACGGTATCTTCCGCAACATCCAGATGTGCCGCGAAAATATCGGAATCTTTTGCCAGAACCCGCAGGTCTTCCACTGCATCTTTCACTGCTTTCTGAAATTTCAGCCATTCCATTTCTCTTTCGGAATCTTTAATGCTTCTGCTGTCAGCTGTCAGATCTTCCTGAACAGCCACAAAGGCTTTACCCATGACAATGCCTTTGGATGCCGCTTTTGCCACAGTATATGTCTTCATCATTTCGCTCACTCCCCTTCACCGTTTTTCTTTTCTTAGTCTTCCAGTGCTTCGATGAATTTTACAACTTCTTCTACTGCTTTTGCTTCATCTTCACCTTCTGCGATAACTTCCAGTTCTGTGCCTGTTTTTACACCCAGTGTCAGTACGTGGATGATGCTTGCGGCGCTAACTTTCTTTTCGCCGTTGGACAGGAAAATTTTGCTGTTGTAATTTTTGCAGAATGCAACCAGATTGGATGCGGGACGAGCATGCAGACCTGTTTTATTTGTAACAACTACTTTTTTAGATACCATAATATTTTTTCTCCTTCTTCTTTAAAAATTATATCTTACAGATACGCTTTTATATTATCATACTTTTCTACTACTTTGTCCAGAATTGCTGCATCTGTTACGCCGGAAATTTCGGAAAAAGCAGCGCGAACGCCATTTTCTTTGATCTTTGCCTGCAGTTCTACGCTCTGCTGGTCAGCGGCGTTATCATAATGCAGTGCTGCACCGATACCGATGAGCAGGTGTTCTACGGGCAGACCATAGCCAACAGCAGTCATAGTAGGTTTTACCAGACGGTCTGTTGCGCTCAATTTACGCAGAGGTTCTCTGCCAACGCGGGCAACATCGTCTTCCAGGTAATGATTGCGGAAACGACCAATGATCTTTTCGATATAAGCCATATGCGCTTCTCTGTCGAAGCCATATTTTTCAATCAGACCAGCGCCGCTTTCCTGCATAGCTGCTTTTACAGTTTCGTAGATTTTTTCATCGCCGATGCTTTCATCTACTGTGTGGTATCCTTTCAGATAACCCAGATAAGAAGTGATGGCATGTCCTGTATTGAGTGTAAACAGTTTTCTTTCGATATATGCCATCAAATTATCTGCCAGATTCATACCTTTGATCGCAGGAATTTCGCCTTTGAAAGAAGCCTGTTCTACGTTCCATTCATAGTAGTTTTCTACAACTACATCAATGAAGTTTTCGCTCTTTACAGGAGGAACGATACGGTCTACGGAACAATCCGGGAAACCAACATACTGGTCTGCATAAGCCTTCCCTTTTTCATCCAGAATTTCATAAACAGCTGCTTTCAGCTGAGAACTTGCTTTGATGGCATTTTCGCAGGCAATGATATTCAGACAGTCTGTGATGCCTCTTTCCATACGCATAGTGATACCTTTTGCAATGGCAGGTGCGATTCTAGGCAGAACCACCAGACCTACTGCTGTTGTAATCACTTCAGCCTGTGTGATTTCTTCCAGAACTGCATCAGTTGTAGAGTTAACACCGCTGATATTTGTGTTTTTTTCTTCTCTGCAAGTAACGTCCATTACGTGTACAGTATAAGTGCCGTCTGCATTGATTTTATCAATGACAGCTTCGTTTACATCTGCAAATACAACATGGTAGCCTGCTTCTGCCAGCAAAGCCCCAATAAAACCTCTGCCGATATTACCTGCACCAAATTGAATGGCTTTTTTCATTCCAAATTCCTCCTCCCGGACAAGCCGACCGCAGTATGCACCACAGCCGGCTGTAACATCCGTTTACCTTCTCAATTATTTATTACTGAAACATTTTCAGAATTTCTTCCGGAGTTGTTGCTTTTTTCAGTTTATCCAGATTTTCTTCTTCTTCAATGACTGTACCGATTTTTGCCAGCAGATCCAGATGTTCGTTGCCAATACCAGCAATACCGAATACCAGATAAGCTTTTTCATCGCCGAAGTCAACGCCTTCGGGATACTGCAGCATTACAATACCAGTTTTCTTTACTTCGTCTTTTGCTTCAGATGTGCCATGAGGGATTGCTACGCCCAGACCCATGTATGTGGAAACAGTTTTTTCTCTTTCCAGCATAGCGGGAATATAGCTTTCGTTTACATAGCCCAGTTCGTGAAGCAGTTTACCAGCAGCTGTAATCGCTTCTTCTTTGCTTACAGATGCCTGACCTGTTTTGATGCCAGCTGCAACCATGATGCCATTGTTTGTTGTTGTGGTTTCTTCCGCTTTCACTTCAGCTGCGGGCTGTTCGCCTGCACCGGAAGCCTTTGCTTCCAGAGAAGCATACAGTGCATCCAGGTTAGGGTCAGCCAGGAAGTTACCGATAGTAATCAGTTCAGCCTGAGGTGCGCTTGCTTTTGCACGATCCTGCAGAACTGCCTGACATACAACTACATCTGCATCAGCGGGAACATTATCTACGGAAGTATTGATAACTGTGATACCCAGATTCAAAGGTGCAATTCTGTTTCTGAATTTTGTAGCACCCATTGCGCTGGAGCCCATGCCTGCGTCGCAAGCGAATACGATTTTCTTGATTTCGCCGTTTGCTTTTGCCAGACCTTTTGCTTCAGCTTTCATGTTTTTCATTTTATCTGTTGCTTCATCCAGGTTTTTGTTACCGGACAGTTTTACGATAGGAGATGCTACAACGAAGGAAACTGCTGCAGCCAGAACAACACCGATGAGAACTTTCAGTGTTTCACCCTTAGGTGCTACTGCCAGGAACGCAATGATGGAACCGGGAGAAGCAGGACCTACCAGACCTGCACCCATGATGCTGTAATAGAAGATTGTTACGATGGATGCTACGATAGGTGCAATGATGATCACGGGGTTCATCAATACATAAGGGAAATAGATTTCATGAATACCACCAAAGAAGTGGATGATAACCGCACCGGGTGCAGAACTCTTTGTCACTTTGTCTTTGGAGAATACCCAGTATGCCAGCAATACACCCAGACCAGGACCGGGGTTTGCTTCCAGCATGTACATAATAGATTTACCTGTTTCTGCAGCCTGTTCGATACCGATTGGTGTGAAGATACCATGGTTGATAGCGTTGTTCAGGAACAGTACCTTCGCAGGTTCTACGAAGATTGCTACGAAAGGCAGCAGTTTGTTTGTTACCAGAATTTCAACACCTGCTGTCAGGATTGCAAGAATCGTAGCCATAACAGGCCCAATCAGATAATAGCCAATGATTGCAAGAATCATACCAAAAATCCCAACAGAGAAGTTGTTTACCAACATTTCAAAGCCGGCAGGAATTTTACCTTCCACTGCTTTGTCAAATTTTTTGATGACCAAGCCGGCAAAAGGACCCATTGCCATTGCACCGATAAGCATGGTCTGTTCGGAACCGGCGATAACACCCAATGTTGCAACAGCACCCATAACGCCGCCACGGTCGCCGCCAACCATTCTACCACCCTGGAATGCAATCAAAGTGGGAATCAGGTATTTCAACATAGGATCTACCAGTGTTGCCAGTCTTTCATTTGGAATCCAACCTGCTTCGATGAACAAAGCTGTAATAAAGCCCCAAGCAATGAACGCCCCAATATTAGGCATAACCATTGCACTCAGGAATTTCCCGAATTTCTGAATGCTATTTTTCATTAAGAACCCTCCATCCTTGTAGTGATTGTTTTTTGATAATATTGCATCAATCGTTTTTCCAATGACTCAATGATGCTAATCCTTCCCTTTTTCTGTACGGCGGAAAAGAATGCTTCATCCTCCAGCAGTCCACTGCTGATCTCACTCATCAATCCTGCCTCTAAAGAATCCCCTTCTTTTGGAACCAACATGACAATGGCTCCTTCAATGACGCCCTCTGACTGAAAGAGCGGTCTTTTCAGTCTGATGTATCCAAAGCAGCAATGCTTCACTCCACCGGTCTTGCAATGCAGCAGCATCATCTGAAAATCCCGAATATATGTAGAAGAAATCTGTTCCCGTTTTGCAAGGCTGTCGGCAATCAGTTCCCTCGCTTCTTTCGTTTCCGTGAACATGCCAGATGCTACATACAGCAATTCCTGCTTATCCTGTGCATAGGGCAAAACCAGAAGCTGCACATGATCCAGCAAATATAAGATTTCCTCTCCCAGTCTTGTCATAAATACCAGCCCATCTTTTGAAAGACTTGCTGCCGGTTTTTTCTGTGGAACCACCGCCTGCTGTGTCGGCAACAATCGCAGTTCATTGCGCAGCAGAATCTTGTCCTGTTCCAAAAGAATGGGGTTCACACAAACATAAGGAAAATCAATGTCTAAATGTACTGTTGAGATCAAAAGGCGTATTCCTTCTCTTTGCAGCTTTTGTATATCGATGCGAAATGCAGATATAATCTCCCGTACTTCCAGATTATGAAATTCCTTTGTCAGCTGCACCGCTAACATTTTGGATGTGCCCAAACCTGTGGGACACACCACGACAACGGGTATTTTTCCCTGCTGTGACTGCTGATCTTCCACAGCAGCACAGATATACATGGCAATGAAAGCAATTTCCGCTTCCGGCACTTCTGCTACACCAACGGCATGACGCAGAAGCTGACAGCCTTTTTCCGTTGCCCGATAAATTTCACCATAATTCTCTTTTATGGTTTCCAATTGCGCGTTTCTGACTTTCACATGCAGACGCAGGCGGCTAGACACCGCCGTGATATGCTCTGTCAGGTCTGTCAGAAGCTGTTCGTTTTGGCTCAGGGAAATCCCCATTTCCCTTTCTATAATATCCACCATATTTTTCACCAGCTGGCGCATATTCATACGTTCGGCAAGTGTATGATCCATCTGACCGGTGAGCCAGATCTGTGCGCTGATGCAATGCATGGTGATAAAGCCAATTTCTTCCTGTGGGATTTCAATGGCAAAACGCTCGGCAATGCGTCTGCCAATTTCTTCCGCCACAGAGTATTCAGGATAACGCTTCAAGGATTCTAATCGCTGGGCTTCCATTTCGATTTTTTCAAAATTCCGAAGCCGCTTCACCGCCAGAGCAATATGCACCAGCAAACCCATATAAGCGCTGTCCGTATACTTGATATGCATCTGCTGTTCTACTTCTGACAATACCTTTTCTACAATCTCAAAAGTTTCATCATCAATGAAGTGGAACAATCGGCTTTGTGCCGCAGCAGAAATACCAGATTCTCTTTTTTCTTTCTTTTCCCGGAAAAGTCCCAATATTTCATCTTCCGTCATAAATTCATAAATGGCATTGGCAATTGCCTGTCGGTAATGGTCTTCGCTTCCTTCTGTGTAGATGCCAAGCCCCGGCTTACGTATCACATGAATTTGATACTGCCGCAGCCATTCTCCCAGATGATCCAAGTCGTTGCTCAGGGTGCCGTCTGAAATCTTATACTTTGATGTGAAATAGTAAAACTTCAGCGGTTCTTTGGCAAAGAGCAGTTCTCCCAGAATCAGTCTGCGTCGTTCTTCTTTGGAATATGCCTGCACAATGTCTGTTTCATTGAGCAGTTCCAAAATCCGACTTCTGGTTTCCATGCTTTCATCCAGCACCAAGCCTACCCCTGGCTTCCGCAGGAATGTAAAGTCATGTTCTGCCAGCCAAGCTTCAATCTTCGGCATTTCCCGCAGCACTGTACGAGAACTGATCTTCAGCTTGTCAGATATGGCAGCCACCGTAACAGGATTTGCTGCCGTAAATTGTGTTAAAATCTGAATGATTGCTTTTTGGCGTGAGGTCAATCCGGATTTTTGTTCCCCACCCTGGTTCACTCGTGACATTTTTAAAAACCAACCTTTCGATGTTTTCATTTTAATACTTCTGATAAATCCTTACAACAAAAGGATATTTCACGTTTGTCCCCAATAGTTTATGACATTTTTGCCGGAATTTCCTTGTATACTTGTCATAAAGTCCTTTTTTATTTGTTTTGCATAAAATATTTATTAAAATTCTGTGCATCTTGCATGACAACAAATTTCTTTTCCGATGTTAAAAAAAGAATTTGTCAATTTTCTTAACTTATTTTTTACATTTTGAAAAAATCGTTTTTTTATCTGTACAATTACACATAAAAAGTCTAATGGAATTTCATTTTTTCGTCAAGAATACTTACTGACAAAAATGAAACAAAAACAGAAAAAAACGGACAATTTATGACATTCATAAATTGTCCGTTTTGATGTTTAGACCAATGAATCTTATTCTACTGTTACGGATTTTGCCAGGTTTCTGGGCATATCTACGTCACAGCCTCTTTCGATGGCTACATAGTAAGAGAAGATCTGCATAGGGATAACATTCAGAGATGCTGTAAATTTGTCATTAATCTGAGGGATGTAAATAACTTTGTCAGCAACTTCTGCGATTTCTGTATTGCCTTCTTTTGCAATGGCAACAACATAAGCGCCTCTTGCTTTTACTTCTTTTACATTGCTTACCAGTTTTTCATACAAAGGATCCTGTGTTGCAATGGCAACAACCAGTGTACCTTCTTCAATCAGGGAAATGGTACCATGTTTCAGTTCACCAGCTGCATATGCTTCACTATGGATATAAGAGATTTCTTTCAGTTTCAGGGAACCTTCCAGAGCAACGGCATAGTCGATACCACGGCCGATAACAAATACGTCATTTGCGTGTGCATGTGCTTTTGCCAGTTCTTTCAGTTCTTCATCCATTGTCAGCAGTTTTTCGATGTAACCGGGAACCAGTTCCAGTTCTGCTGTCAGTTTCTTCACTTCTTCCGCAGACAGGTGACCTCTTGCCTGACCAAATTTCATTGCCAGCAGGTACATCAGGGCTACCTGTGTAGAATAGCCTTTTGTTGTAGCAACAGCGATTTCGGGACCAGCCCATGTATACAGTACGTCATCACTTTCACGGGCAATGGAGCTGCCTACAACGTTTACGATTGCCAGGATACGAATACCCTGTCTCTTTGCTTCACGCAGAGCTGCCAGTGTGTCAGCTGTTTCACCAGACTGGCTGATGATGATGCAGATATCGTTTTTGTCCAGAATAGGATTTCTATAACGGAATTCGGATGCCAGATCCACTTCTACAGGGATTCTTGCGTAATCTTCGATAACATATTTGCCAACGATTGCTGCGTGCCAAGCACTACCGCAGGCAATGATATGAATTCTGTTGATATTTCTGATATCTTCATCTGTATATTTGATGTTATCCAGTTTGATTTCACCATCTACAATTCTGGGGCTGATGGTTGCTTTGAAAGCTTTAGGCTGTTCCATGATTTCTTTCATCATGAAGTAATCATAACCGCCTTTTTCTGCTGCGGAGATATCCCATGTTACATTGTAGATATCTTTTTTGATTTCATTTTTGTCCAGATCCAGAATGGTGATGCTGTCTTTTTTCAGCACAACGATTTCGTTATCGTTCAGCAGATAATAGTCTTTTGTGTATTCCAGCAGCGCAGGAATATCGGAAGCGATGAAGTTTTCATTTTCACCGATACCAACCAGCATAGGGCTGTCTTTTCTAACTGCAACGATTTCATCAGGTTTTTCATTGCACAGGATACCCAGTGCATAAGAGCCTCTGATTCTGCCGATTACACGAATCAGTGTATCAACCATATCGCCGTCATAGTAGTAATCAAAAAGCTGTGCAACAACTTCTGTATCTGTTTCGGAAGCGAAAACATAACCTTTTTCTTCCAGTTCTGCTTTCAGCTGCAGATAGTTTTCAATAATACCGTTATGTACAACGGAAATTCTGCCGTTCATGCTTGTATGAGGATGGGAATTCACATCGCTGGGTGCGCCATGGGTTGCCCATCTTGTGTGACCAATACCAACCTGACCTTTTACACCGCCCATTGCCTGAACTTTTGCGTCCAGATCTGCCAGACGACCTTTTGTTTTTACAACATGAATACCATCGCCAAATACAGCGATACCAGCAGAGTCATAACCTCTATATTCCAGTTTCTTCAGCCCCTTAATCAAAACGGGAGCTGCCTCATTCTGACCAATATATCCAACAATACCACACATAAATTGATTACCTCCAATATTTTATTCGCACGTTATCTTTCTTTTGTCCCTTTGATTTCTCAAAAGTTTTGTAAAAGACCTGCGTCCCTGTGCGAAAGGGCGGGAAGCATCCGCCGAAAACTTCGATCACTTCCACCTCGTCAACCGCATCTGCACTGCGGCTCTGGCGCTTCATACTGCCAAAACACTACCCTCCTTTTTATAAACTCTGTGCAGAAGGCATATTACCCCCTCGGATAATATCTAAAGCATTATACCATTAAACCTTTCGATGGTAAAGGAAAATTTTCTTAATCTTCCATCAGAAGTGCCTTCCTTCTTTATTCTATGCGAAAAAAACAGTGATACAGCCCTATTTTTGTTCACGAAAAAAAGCATGTGCTTTAGGGGCGTCTTCATAAGAAAACAAAGAAAGCCAAAATCCTTATCATGACAAAGGATTTTGGCTTTTTTCTTATTTTATGAAGATTTTCGTTGTTATGTTTTCTTATGAAGACAGCTGTCGCAATTCCCCTTAAGAAATCAAGGAAGCAAAAAACAATGTTTCCTTAAGGGGAAGTTGCTTTCACACATGCTTTTCATCTTTCGTTATTTGAAATCCATCAACCTTTATATCCAGTTGTCGTATCAATGCCGATGGTTGCTGTAGATTCATCCCATGTTACACCGAAGTCAACCAGTTTCGCAATATCACGAAGTTTATAATAGGTATAATCATGGATGGTATATGCTGTTGCATTCTGAGGGTCGCCGTCTACATACAATTTTGCGGTAGAAGGTGTTGCAGTGGTATCACTGCCCTGCTTTACAGTCGTTTCGGTGCCATTGATGGTATAAGGAATTCCTGTCTGCAAATGGATTGCCTGATCCGCTTCCACCCAAACAGTATCGAATTTCTTATCTGTAGCAGTCAATGCTTTTGCAATATCACGCAGTTTGAAATAGCTGTAGTCATCAATGGTGTAAACTTCCATTTCTACTGTCTTGCCGTCAATCTGCAAGTTCGCTCTGCCGGCATAGGCTGTTTTTTTACCAGCATTTGTCTGAGAAGGTTCCTGTTTGTCTGGAACAGAAACCGCAGGCGTGTCTGCATCTTTTTCTGCATAATAGGATTTCAGAGCTGTGGCACAGCCTTGTCTGTCATTAAGCAGATCCCGCAGACTGAAGAAGAAACTGCCGTCTACATTCTTGTATTTTTCATTGATCTGCATTTCTTTTACGATTTCAGAAGCAACAGAATCTTTGTAAATGCCCTGACCAATATAAAGGTCAACGTCCGTACCTTCCACCAGATCATTCCACCATTTCACCAGGGTTTCATAGTCAGCGGCACTATTGCCTGTTTCCCAGTAAATCTGAGGCACAATGTAGTCCACCCAGCCTTTTTCTACCCATTCTTTGGCATCGCCATAAACGGTGTAGTAACCTTCAGAACCCTTTGTAGCAGAACCGGCAGGATCAGAAGAACTGTTTTTCCAGATACCCATGGGGCTGATACCAAATTCCACAGAACTGTCAATGCTCTTGATGCGCTTAGAAACCATTTCAATGAGGTCATTGACATGTTCACGGCGTTCATTGGCAGCACTGCCTTCTCTGCCTTCCCCTTCCGGCAAAGGATAATTGGAAGGATAGAAATAATCGTCAAAGTGGATAGCATCCACGTCATAGTTTTCCACAACTTCCGCAACAGTATCGGTGATATACTGTTTCACTTCTTCTTTTGCAGGGTTGTAATACATGGCATTGTTATAAGTCAAAATCCAGTCTGGATGCTGTCTTGCCATATTATCTGCGGAAAGTGCAGACAAATCCACACCGGAAGTGGTGATACGATAAGGATTCATCCAAGCATGGAATTCCATACCGCGTTTATGGGTTTCCTCAATCATAAATTCCATAGGGTCATAACCGGGGTCTTTCCCCTGTGTGCCCGTCAAAACAGCACTCCATGGGTTCAGATCTGATTCATAAAAAGCATCACCTTTGGGACGAATCTGCACCACAACGGTGTTCAGCCCCAGTGCCTGTGCCTGATCCAGTTTCTGAATAAATTCTGCTTTCTGTGCTTCTGCGTTATTTTGTGTGGAAGGATAGTCCGCACTGTACACAGTGGAAATCCAAACAGCACGCATATCATCATCTGCTTTAGGGGTCGCTCCATAAGCTGCAAGGCTTCCAAGACTCCCCATAACCAATACCGCACCTAGTACAGCTGCGGTCAATCGTTTCATCCATTTCTTCATTGTCAAAACTCCTTTTATTCTAGATCATATTATTCCGCATTTTCACGAAATATTCTGCATATTTCATCAGAAAAATGATAAGTTGTTACAACCGACTTGCACCAACTTATTGTATCACACTTTGGTTATATAGAAAATTACGTTTTTATTACAATACAGGAAAAAAACTGTTGCATAATAGATTGTTTTATATTAGCATATAGAGAAAATTTATCAAATGGGGTGATATTTATGATGCGTTACGGACTAATTGGTGAAAAATTAGGACACAGCTTTTCCAAGATCATACACGAGAAACTGGCTGATTATACTTATGATCTGATTCCGCTTTCTCTGGAGGAGCTGGATGTCTTTATGCGCGAAAAAGCATTTAGCGCCATCAATGTGACCATACCATATAAGGAAACTGTCATTCCATACTTGGACGAAGTAGACCCGAAAGCTGCAAAAATGGGCGCAGTCAATACTGTTGTGCAGCGAAACGGGAAGCTTTTCGGATATAACACAGATTACTTCGGTTTTCGGTACATGCTGGAACATAACCATATCCAGATTGCAGGTAAAAAGGTGCTTGTACTGGGCAGAGGCGGCGCCTCTAAGGCCGTTATTGCGGTTCTGGAAGATATGGGAGCAGCAGAAATCCACACCATATACTACAAAATTGCGGAAAACACCATTTCATACGAAACATGCTACGCTTTACATACAGATGCACAGGTAATTGTCAATACAACACCTGTTGGCATGTATCCCAATTCCGGGAAAACACCCATCTATCTGGCACCCTTCACCAAACTGGAAGCCGTTGCCGATGTTGTTTACAATCCTCTGCGCACCAGACTAGTTTTAGATGCGCAGGAAAGAGGGTGTCAAGCCATTGGCGGACTGGAAATGCTTGTTGGACAAGCGAAATATGCCGTTGAAATCTTTTTAGATCAGTCTTTGCCTGACAACGCCATCGAAGTGGTGCATAACGAATTGATGGCAGAACGCAGAAATCTTGTGCTCATTGGTATGTCCGGCTGCGGGAAAAGTACTATTGGCAAACTTGCCGCAGAAAAACTCGGAAAGACTTTTGTGGATACAGATGCAGAGATTATCAAACGCATTGGCATGTCCATTGCTGATTACTTTGCGGCATATGGTGAAGATTCCTTCCGTCAGGTGGAATCTGAAGTCGTACAAGAACTTTCTACAAAGAATAATCTGGTCATTTCCACCGGCGGCGGTGTCATTAAAAATCCAGAAAATATCCAGTGGCTAAAAGGTAACGGAACTGTTATTTGGATTCAGCGCGATCCAGAATTGTTGGAAAGCGGCAATGGTCGCCCTCTGGTCCCCGATCAGGAAGCTGTTCGAAAACTTTTGAAAGAACGTCTGCCCCTTTACACAGCTGCGTCAGAAGCCATCATTGAAAATAATGAAAATGAAGAAAAAGCTTTACAGAAAATATTAACAGCTTTTCAGCAAGCATAATATTGCAGAAATATTCTTCTCATACAGCAATAAAAACGCCCTGTCTAATCAGACAGGGCTTCTTTTAATCAAAGATAAACAATTCCTCAATGGGTGTTTCCACCACCCGGGATATATCAATAGCAAGTTTCAGTGAAGGATTGTACTTCCCTGCTTCCAGCCGCATGATAGTTTCTCGCCGAACGCCTACCTTCTCTGCTAACTGCTCTTGGGTCAGGTCTTTCAGCAGGCGATATTTTTTTAAATTACAGACAAATTCCGCCATATTATCGTTCCTCCAGCCAATATAATTTCACAGCATACGCCAGAATCAGCACCACATAAGCAATGACTACCAGAATAAATGTCACTTCCAGATTACTCATGAACAAGCCGATAATCCAAATGGCTGCAAGAAGGAACAAAGCAAGATGACCAATAAAAGCAAGGGCTGTTTTCCGATCTTCCTGATAACGTTCGTCTGCCTGATCCCCCTGAATCTTCCCTAAAAAGAAAAATCCAAAGAAAGAGAAGAAACCCAGGTAAGCAAAACTGGTAATATCCCCTGTCATAAAATAGCGACTGGCAAAAAATCCCAAAAACCCAATGAATCCTAAATAAAAATTTTTCCGAATCATAAAAAGCACCTCTTTCATAAGTGATATATTTATCTCTTTCTGATACAAATATATCACTCAAAAATAAGATTGTCAATATAAATAGTACAAATATATCACTTTTTGAGATTTATTTATCACATTTTAAAATCGAAAAAAGTCCATGACACCGTCATGGACTTTTTCTTGGGTTCGTTCAATTAAGGCTGTACCACAGCACGTCTTTTGAATACTTTCGCAGATTTTTTTTCGGCAACTTCGAAAATGGCAGAAATCTTATCCACAAATGTCAGTACATAAGATTCTACGTAGCGGGGAGGCACCGGTGTGCAGGGCCACATATGTTTCAAAATCGCGTCTGTTTCCACTTTATTTAATTCTGTAATCTTTTTCGCGTTGTCATAGGCAACCCGAGGGTGCCAAGCAGCATGATTGGAGCGAATTGCTTTTTTGGTTCTCCAATCATAGAAAAACAAATCATGCAGCAAGCCCGCTCTTGCAGCAGAACGATAATCCCAACCCATACGGTAGCAAATCAAAAAGCTGTAATAGGATACATTTATGCTGTGCTGTAAACGGCTGGTATCGCAGTGCTGTACGTGGTTATCCATTTTCTGTACCATTTCATGCCCCAAGAGATCCTCGACGCATGCTTTGTACTCTGCCAGCAAAGAATCCTCATCCGGTCTGCTAAAGTCTTTTCTTGAACCAATCGCTTTGTGCATTTACGTCTTTCCTTCCTTGTAAATTCATGTAAACTTAATTTACATAATCATTATATCACGAAAGGTGCTTCAACGCTACAAAATTCAAAATTTTTTTTGAAAAATAATAAAACAAAATTTACTTTTGCTCTTTATGCACTATTTCTCTTTTGGTCTAGCAATAAGTGCCGCCAAAAAGGCGAAGATAATCACTGCTGTAAGCCCACCAGCAGCAGCTTTGATTCCTCCAGTAAAAATTCCGAAAATACCCATAGCATCTACTTCGTTTTTCACTTCCAACGCAAGGCGATTGCCAAATCCTGTCAACGGCACCGTTGCCCCTGCTCCTGCAAAATCGATCAGTTTTGGGTAAATGCCAAGACCACCCAGTACACAGCCAACACATACGAAAAGAACCAATATTCTGGCAGGTGTCAGCTTTGTTCGATCAATAAGAATCTGTCCCAATACACAGATCAGCCCGCCCACAAGAAAGGCTTTTAGATACATCATGTGCAGCTCCCCTTTCCGCTTTCTATGACGACCCCATGAGCCACAGCAGGGATGGTCAGACCCAGCACCGCGGAATCCGCACTAAGCAAAGCCCCAGTCGGGATAAAAAGCATCCGATTGATTTCCCCGCTGCAAAGTTTTGGATAAAAATAGCCGCAGAATGTCACTGCAGAGCAGGCACATCCACTGCCGCCAGAATGGGTATCCTGCGTTTCTCTGTCAAAAATGAGTATCCCGCAGTCTGTATAATTTTCTGACATATCATACCCTTCTTTTGCCATCAGCTCCACAACCAACTGATGCCCCACATAGCCTAAATCTCCTGTCACAATCACATCATAGTCCTGCGGGGTGCGTCCTGTTTCTTGAAAATGCGCCATCAACAGATCCACCGCTGCAGGTGCCATGGCTGCTCCCATATTCTGCGCATCTGTAATTCCCATATCTATGATCTTTCCAGTAGTAACCATGGTAATCTGCGGTCCTTCTCCTTCTTTCGCCAAAACCACCGCTCCATCCCCTGTGACCGTTCTGGTGGCTGATTGGGGGCGTTGAATGCCTAATGGCAACGGGAATCGGAATTGCTTTTCTGCCGCACAGAAATGGCTGGAAGCGCCACCTAAGACATATTCAGCAAAGCCACCGTCAATGAGCATGGCACCCACGCTCATAGCTTCTCCCATGGTAGAACATGCACCAAAAAGCCCCAAAAAAGGAATGGGCAGGTCTTTGATGCCAAAGGTCGTTCCCATACACTGATTCAGCAAATCCCCGCAAAGAACATACTGTATATCTTCATGGGTCAATCCTGCTTTTTTCAGCACCAATGCCATATTTTCCGCTACAAAACAACTTTCGGCTTTTTCCCAGGAATCTTCTCCCATCATGGAATCCTCAGCGATTTCATCAAAATATTGTCCCAGAGGTCCCTCTCCCTCTTTTTTTCCGACAGTAGACGCTGCTGCCCGTATCACAACTGGCTTGGAAAATGCCACCGTTTGTCTGCCAATACGTTTTGTCATGAAATCACCTCCCCAGAAAATAATAGCAAATACCAACGACAACAGAAGTCAATGTACCATACACAATCACTGGACCCGCAATGACGAACATTTTTGCGCCCATGCCCATAATCAACCCTGCATTGCGGTATTCGATTGCCGGAGAAACCACAGAATTGGCAAAGCCTGTGATAGGCACTTCCGTTCCCGCACCACAGTATTTTCCCAATTTTCCATAGATACCAGCCGCTGTCAAAACAGCAGAAAGAAATATCAGAGAAATGGACACCAACAGAAGTGCATTTTCATATTCGATGCCGAAAGATAAATAACGCTCCTGCAAAAACTGTCCAAAAGTGCAAATCAAGCCGCCTGAAAGAAATGCCATCAGGCAATTTTTTGCCATGGGACTTTTCGGCGATGCCTTTTCCACCATGGCAGCATATTTTTTCTGCGCCTGTTCATCTGTACGCATATACTCACCTCGTTTGTTTTCTCATTAGTATTGCTTCTTTCCCGAAAAACATACGGTTCCAATTCTTTTTTACAAAAACTTCAAAGAAATTTTACGACAATACATGAAAAAAGAATGGATTTCGATTATAATGAAAAAAAAACAAAAAGGAGTGAATGAATTGGATCAACTGAGAAACAAAAAAGGATTCATTTGTGATATGGATGGTGTCATTTATCATGGCAACCAGATCTTACCCGGTGTAAAGGAATTCATTGACTGGCTCTACAGAGAAGATAAAAAATTCCTGTTCCTGACCAACAACAGCGGCAAAACACCACAGGAACTGCAGGAAAAACTGTCCCGTATGGGACTGCATGTAGACAGCAGCCATTTCTATACAAGCGCGTTGGCAACAGCAAACTTTATCGCAACGCAGACACCAAACGCAAAGGTATTTGTCATTGGCGAACCCGGTTTGTACAATGCTTTATATGAAAAAGGAATCATTCTGGATGATACATCACCTGACTACGTTGTTATTGGGGAATCTTACAGTTATAATTATGAAAACATCTGCCGTGCCGTACGTCATATTCAGAACGGCGCACGCCTCATCGGCACCAACTCCGACTTAACTGGTCCTACAGAACAGGGTATCATTCCCGCTTGCCGTGCATTTGTAAAACCCATCGAAATGGTAACAGGAAAAGAAGCTTATTACATTGGCAAACCCAATCCTCTCATGATGCGTACAGGTCTGAATATGCTGGGGGTACACTCCAAAGAAGCTGCCATCATTGGTGACCGTATGGATACAGACATCGTTTCTGGCATCGAAAGTGGTCTGGATACTGTTCTGGTGCTTTCCGGCGTTTCTACTATGGAAACTGTGAAAACTTTCCCTTACCGCCCTCGTTTGATTCTGAAAGGTGTTGGAGAAATTCCCACACTTGCAGCAAAAGAAGAAAAAGCTGAAAAAACAAAATAATTTCAAATGAAAAAAACACCCTCTTGAGAGATCATTCTCCCACAAAGGGTGTTTTTTTTGATTGCATTTATGCGTGATGTACACGAATAATGGAGGAAATTTCTTTTACCATAGACATCGTCTTGATGACAGTGATAGAATCCATAAACTGTTTTTCCATTACGTCATATGTTACAATAACAACTTCCGCAGTATTGCCTTCTTTTGCTTTCTGCAGCAGCATGGAAATGCTGACATTATTGCTGCCAAACAGTCCAGCCAAAGCCGCAAGGGTACCTGCGCGGTCTTCCAGTTTCATACGGATGTAATAACTGCTTCTGGTTTCGGACATTTTTTTCACAGGCAGACTCTGATAGCAAGAGCAGCCAATACGACCTGTGCAGTGATACTGCATGTTACGAGCAATATCCATGATATCCCCTACCACTGCAGAGCCTGTAGGCAGCGCACCTGCACCTCTGCCGTAGAACATTGCGTCATCCACTGCGTCACCATGCACGAAAACAGCGTTAAAGGAATCTTTGACTGCTGCCAAAGGATGCTGCAAAGGAATCATGGTAGGATGTACCTTCACTTCAATGCCTTCCGGTGTCAGTTTTGCAAGACCCAGCAGTTTGATTTCATAACCAAGTTCATGGGCATAACGAATATCTTTTGCTGTGATTTTGGAGATACCTTCTGTATAAACATCATCAAATGTAACAGAGCTATGGAAAGCGATGGAAGCCATGATTGCCAGTTTACGACCTGCGTCATAGCCTTCAATATCCGCTGTGGGATCAGCTTCCGCATAGCCCAAATCTGTAGCTAATTTCAGCGCATCATCAAATTCCATGCCATCTTCTGCCATTTTGGTCAGGATAAAGTTTGTGGTACCATTGATGATACCCATTACTTCTGTGATATCATTCCCCAGCAGGCACTGCTTCATGGGGCGAATGATGGGAATACCACCGGCAACAGCTGCTTCAAAGAGCAAGTCACACTGATGCTCTCTTGCAATTTCCAGCAATTCATGCCCATGAGTTGCCATCAAGTCTTTGTTTGCAGTTACGACATGTTTGCCTTTGGATAGTGCTTCTCTGATGTAAGTTCTGGCAGGTTCAATGCCACCCATGACTTCCACCACAATAGAGATGGAATCATCATCGATGATATCACTCCACTGATCTGTCAGCTGGTCTGCCGGAACTTTATCTGCGTATTTTGCTTTATTTCTTACCAGAACTTTTGCAACTTCCAGTGTAGATCCAATTTTTGCAGGCATATTCGGTTTCTGTTTTGCCAAAATTTCATATACACCGCCGCCAACAGTACCCATACCCAGCAGCGCGATTTTCTTGATGCTTTCGTCCATGGTTTCCCCTCCTGTAAATAACAATAGAATATGACAATATCTGTCGTGATATTAAGATTTTAACACGATTCTAACTGATGTCAACCATTTTTGTCTTTTTTGAGCAAACATTTATCCGTATGACAAATACAGTCGCGTTTTTTGCAGAATTTTCGTCAGTATTGCCTTTTTTTGAACTGTATACTTTTTTGATGTATGTTTTGGCAAAGAACTACATTTTATCCCCTGTACATTTGTTCATTTGAAATGTGATATGCTCACAGAACAAAACGCAATACACTGCTATACTATAAACAAAGGAAGGTGATCTATATGTCATACAAATCATTTTTACAGCGCAATTTCGGAATGTTCTTTTTTGTCACATTAGGTTTGATTGCTGGCTTTCTTTATTATAAATATGTAGGCTGTGTTTCCGGTACATGTCCCATCACTGCCAATCCCATCATGTCTGTGCTCTACGGCGGTATTCTAGGTGGGCTATTCCATAGCATCATTACAGAAATTTTCATTCCCATGTCGAAAAGAAAACATTTGGACAAATAAAAAAAAGTGATTCATTTAGGGGCATCTTCATTAGAAAACAAAGAAAGCTGAAATCCTTATAACACAAAGGGTTTCAGCTTTCTTATTTTTACGAAGGTTTTATTTGATGTGTTTTCTTATGAAGACCGCCGTCGCAATTCCCCTTAAGAAATCAAAGAAAAGAAAAACAATGTTTTCTTAAGGGGAATCTGCTTTGAATCACTTTTTTCGTGCTTATTTTTCCAATTCGCCTCGATACTGACCAATGGCACCCATATTTTTTACATTCTGGAAGCCTTTCTGCTCCAAAAAACCCATTGCCATTTTGCTTCTACCGCCACTGAGGCAGTACAGATACAGAGGCGTATCTTTTTCATATTTTACTGCATTGATCTGGGAAGTTGGGATATTGATGCTGCCGGGTACATGTCCCTGCATGTATTCATCAGGTTCTCGTACATCAATAACAACCGCATTCTTTGTCTCCTTTGCCTCCTGCAGCAATGTCATAAAGTCTGGTTTTTTTCCAAACAGTCCAAACATGTGTTTCTCATCCTTCTTTCTTTTGTATCACAAATTCATTATTTTGCAATCAGACCAAAATAAAGCAGTACCACAATACCTAAAATGATACGATACCAACCAAAGACTTTGAAGTCATGTTTCTTGATATAACCCATGAGGAATTTGATTACAAGAATAGATACCACAAAAGCTACAATCATACCAGTCAGCAGGATAGCAACTTCCATACCGGTAAAATGGAAGCCAAACTGTACGATCTTCAGCAAACTTGCGCCGAACATAACGGGAATTGCCAAAAAGAATGTAAATTCTGCTGCTACGGTTCTGGATACGCCCAAAAGCAGTGCACCAACGATGGTCGCACCGGAACGGGATGTACCGGGGAAAATTGCCGCGATGAGCTGGAATACCCCAATCAACAGGGCAAGCTGGAATGTGATTTCTTCCAAGCTGTTGACACGTGCTCGTTTTCCTTTATGACGTGTTTCAATGATCAAAAACGCGATACCAAAAACAATCAGTGCAATGGCAACGGTGGTATAGTTGTAAAACAATGCTTCAAACTTCTCATTAAACAACAGCCCGATAACTGCCGCCGGCACACAGGCAACCAAAATCTTCAGCCACAGCATGACAATATCCATGCGCAGATAAGAAATCAGCCCTGTCCGAATTCTTCTGGGGTCATAGGGCGGTTTCTGGAAAGGAAAAATGGAATTCCAGAATATGACCACAACTGCCAGAATGGCGCCAAGCTGGATCACAACCTCAAACATACTGTAGAATTCTTCCGATACCTGCAAAGGCATAAATTCATTGAACAGAATCATATGCCCCGTACTGCTAATGGGCAGCCATTCCGTGATGCCTTCGATGACACCGAAAAGCGCTGCTTTGAATAATTCAATCAAGTTCATACGCTACCTCTCTTTTTCATTATTTTTGCGTTTTCTATTATACTTGGTTTTACCAGAAATATCCACTAAACATAAGATTTTTCTTTCTTAAGATTTCTTTATATCTGATGCAAAGTCAGCTTGTTCCAGTAAAATCGATACCGCAGCGTCATATTCCGCCAAAGAATTGGCTTTCCTGATTTTTTTGATGCGCTTTTCTTCTCCTGTAAAAAGATTTTCCCAATACGCCCATAATTCCTTCATTTTGAACAACACGTTCCGGTCACCGGACATGATTTCTTCATATCCATGACAGATACGATTGTGAAAAGAGAGAAATTCTTCTTTTGTACATGGACTACCGCCTTGTATCTGTCTAACCAACGCCGGATTCGCCATAAGCCCTCGTCCCAGCATCACAGATTGAATCCGTGGGAAACGCTGACAAATTCGCTCATAATCAGCAACGGAAAAAATGTCTCCGTTATAACAAAGAGGAAAAGGACTTTTTTTCGCGGCTACCTCAAAAGCGTCCAGACGGGGCTCATATTTATAGTAATCTTCCCGAATGCGGGCATGGAGAATCCACTCTTTCACTGGATATGGGTGAAACAATTCCAGCAATTCCACAATTTCCATGGGGTCACGCATGCCCAATCTTGTTTTGAGGGAAACAGGAATAGGTGTCTGTTCATAAACCTCATCCAGAAAAGCTCGCAATTTTTCTTTTTCTCCCAAAAAGCCAGCGCCTTTCCCTTTTGTCACCACTGTCGCCGAAGGACAGCCCAGATTCAGATTCACTTCCTCATAGCCCATATCTGCCAATACCTTTGCTGCCTGCAAAAACTGTGTGGCATTGTTTGTCAGAATTTGGGGAATCAGAGGGATATTCCGATTATTTTCCGGCAGAACATCCCGTTTTTCCTTTGGGCTCATGGGACGGTTTTGGTTAGGAGATATAAATGGTGTATAATAACGATCTACCGAAGGAAAACAGGCATGATGTGCATTCCGAAAGACATAGCCCGTGATTCCTTCCATAGGCGCGAAATAAAATTTCATCAAATAGATTTCTCCTTTCTTTTTGCCAACTGCAATAAGGATTTTCTATAGGAACCATGTTTCTGCTTTCCATAAATAGAAGGGAAATGACAGAAGATATGGGCAGCCAGACAAGCCACAGCAAAAAACGGCAGATATTCATAGCCGAAAACTTCTGCACCAATGAAGATCGGCGCCAGAAGTGTATTGGTGGCACTTCCGAAAACAGCGGCATATCCCAAAGCGGCAGCCAACATCACAGGCAATCCCATAAATCCTGCCAAAATTACGCCCAAAGACGCGCCAATGGAAAACAATGGTGTTACTTCCCCGCCTTGGAATCCCAGAGAGAGTGTGAATACTGTCAGCAGAATTTTCAACAGCCAGTCATATGCATAAATGGTATCTCCGTCAAAAGATGCAGAAATCAGATTGGTTCCCAAACCTGTATATCTTCCCTGATGGAAAAATAACAGCAGAATACTCAATATGATACCACCCAAAAACACGCGCAGCAATGGATTTGGCAGGATTTCCGCCAATTTCTTTTTGCTTTTTCCCAAAAGGAATGCAAACAAACTGCCTACACAGCCAAAAATCAAACCGATTACAATAAGCTTTCCTACAAAAACAGGTGTCACTGCTATTTGCAGTTCCAAGGGAACCTGAAATTTTTCCAATCCCAGAAAAGCAGAAACAGAAGCCGCTGTAAAAGCTGCTGTACACATGGGTAAAATAGCACGAAGTGCAAGCTGTCCTACCACAGGCACTTCCATGGCAAAGAAAATGGCTGCCAAAGGTGTGCGAAACAACCCGGCAAACCCTGCCGCCATACCTGTCAGCAGGAAAATATGCGTTCCATCTTCTACGGAAAACCGCTTTCCTACCTGATGGGAAACGGTAGCACCCAGCTGTACTGCTACCCCTTCTCTGCCTGCACTGCCGCCAAACAAATGGGTCAGCCATGTACTAATCATGACAAAAGGAATCAATCGTCTAGGAACTTCTTCATCCTCTCGATGGCTCACAGAGAGAATCAGACCCATGCCTTCCCCACTTCTGCCACCATACTTTTTATAAGCCCAAACGATGCCGACGCCTACCAAAGGCAGTGCAGGCACCAGATAAAATATATGTGCGGTTCGAATATCACTGACCCAAAGGAGGACTTTACCGAAGATCGTATCCAGACACCCTACCAGTGCTCCAATGACAATCCCTAATCCTGCCAGCATCAACTGTGTTCTCCACGAACCATAAGCATGTTTTTCCATTTCTTTCCCCTTTCTTCCCAATAAAAAAGCCAATGACCCTGTAATTGATTTTACAGAAGTCATCAGCTGTTTCAGCGTTTCCGGCATTGCCGCGGGAGAACCTCATTCCCTTACAATCTTGTGTATTTTACCATAGAACCAAAATTTGTGTCAATGGCATTTTTATTCTGCATCTTCGCTTTCTGCGCCCCAAAGACCTTTTTCTTCGGAAAGGTCACGGAAGCTCAGCAGATATTTTTCTACCATATAAGCAGGGTTATAAGAGCGTTTTGCTTTTCTCATACCTGCATGACCCATGTCTTCTTCTCTGTTCACATAAGTCACATCCTGACATTCATGGAGTACATACTGCTGGTTGATCATGGGATACAGTCCATCAATATCTGTATCTGCTTTTTCGATATGCACCAGCTGCACATCATCCCGCAGGCGCTCTCCTACTGTGAACGCACCCATTTTGCCATCTACGAAAATGGAACCGCCAGTCAAACCCAGACGTTCCATATTGTGCAGAGCAAGAGAAACGGATTTTCTCTCGTCTTCCAGTTCCTTGGTTTCTTCTCTTTCAGAAATCCACTTATCATACAGTGCCATGCAGTCGTCGATGAGTGTCGCATCCAGTTTACGATATTCATAATCGGGATGATTTGCCAAAAATTTATTGATATGATTTCTTTTCCCGTGGAGTTTTTTGCCTTTCAGTGTTGCCAGACTTTCTCTCTCATAAACATAGTCCCAAGCAATATCTGTAGGCATTGCGAACATTTCTGGGCAAGCTTTCAGCATCATATCGCGGAAAGGTGTCCAAACAGAACGGAATGTGGGTTCCACACCTGCCTGTTTCATATAGTCCGCTGCATCCATGATGGCTTTCCGGTAATCCACATCGGCACCTTTTTTGGGGATGGGCGCCCAGAAATAAACAGGCACACCTTCAAAGTCCAGTTTTACATACAGTACGTTATTTTTTTCGGCAAATTCCATTTTTCCTTCTGTTCCCCAGATAAACAGGTTCGCAAAAGACAAATCGGAACAATCCATCTGCCAAGGTTTTGTATAGCTTTCAATCAGTTCCTTTGTTTCCAGTGTAAAAGGACGGAAACAAAATTCGTTTTTACAGTCAGCTTCTACTTCTCTTTCCAAACATTGTGTATACGGCATGTTTTTCAGCCTCCATTTTTAATATTCATCAATAATATAACAGTTACATTTTGGTAATTTCTCGTTGATTTCCTGAAATCCCGCTTCATCATATATATGCACATAGGGTCGCTGGCTTTCCAAATCGGTGTATCCCACCAGCACCTGCAGCAATCTTCCCGCAGGAATGGAAAAAGCAGGAGATTTTTCTGTTTTCTCACCACTCAGCAGAAAACAGCCATTGTTTTCTGGAACCACATGATCTTCCACAGCAAAAGCTGCTTTTCCGTCAAGTTCCAGCGCCTTCAACAGCACCTGAAGATCAGTCAGACCCATGACACCTTTCTGCTTTACCTCTTTCTGGGCAAAGTCAAAAGTCATTTGAGATTCTGGCGCAAGTTTTACAGATAATGACAAACCTTCGCATTCTGCAAAAATACCTGTCAGTACTTTCTGCAAAGCATCATCATTCCCAACTGCTTCTACACAGATCAATTCTGTTTCTGTCTGATAATAAAACACATAGGCTTCTACATGTTCTTTTCCATAAGCCATGCATTTTCCGCCGTCAGCGTTATAATCTGCACATTTTCGCAGGAAATCTTCTTCTGTACGGTAAATGATGCCACTATATTTCTTTGCAAAATCTGTGTAGCAATCAAATGCCTTTAAGTATTCTTCTGGCTGTAAAGGATAAACACCTTCCACAGCTTTCACTTCCGGTATTTTTTCTGCTGTCAGATAGCAAGCATCTGCCACAGGATAATGCCCAAAGGAGAAATAACTGGGCAAAACTGCCGGTGTATGAACAGCTACGCCATAGCCCTTTTGCTGCAAGAGCTGCATATCATAGGGGAAAATTCTTCCCATATATCCCTTCTTTCGATGATCTGGATGGGTACAGACACCACAAAGCATAGTGCCTTTTACCGCTTTCCCACGGATTCCAATGGTATAGGGAAATGCCTGCATACATGCCGCGAAAACATCATCGGCTTTCAAGCAGACAGAAAGAGAAGGCTCAAATCTATGGTGAAAAAACCAATAACAAAACGCATCGCTGTCACCAAAACAAAGCTGCCACAAATCAGAAAAATCCTGTCGATCTTCCCATACAGCATTTCTTACTTCAATCATTTTTTCACCAGCCTTCTTTCCTACTTTTTAAGTATATTTTACAGGAATGTAAAAGAAAAGTCAAATAATAATTATTATCATTTGATAGATTTTATAACTTTATGTCTGATGCATATCACTTTTACACATATCTTTCAGATGCACTCGTAAAAAGAAGGTGTTTTGGTTAGACAAATTCCTTCTCAAAATAAAAATCACGTTTTATTGCCCGAAAAGAGAGCAATTTCAAAAGAAAATTCAGAAGTTTTCACAAATGTATCTGTTCGTATTCCATATCTTCCAGCATATCCAGACCTTCTGCCCAGATTTTTTTGAAAGCAGAAGGCAGTGCATACTTTTCTTTTGCCTCCTCTATGGTTACCCATTGAAATGGTGTATCTGCCATAGCTTTTACGTTGATAAAATACGCATCCATATGCCATTCTATATGTGTAAAAATATGCTTCTGTCCACGCATATTTTTGATTTCTGCCTGTTGTATGCCCCAGTCAGCAAAAGCCATTGGCAACGCATATTCTTTTGGTACATGAGGCAGTTCCCATAAATTTGCCAACAAGCCTTTGCTGTCACGCTTTCGCAAAGCAATCCTTTTGCCATCTGTCATAAAGCAAACAGAAAGATATTCTTTCGTTCTTGGCTTTTTCTCACTTTTTACGGGATACTGCATGGGATTTCCTTTTTGATATGCCAAACACAATGTCCGAAGGGGGCAATTTTCACACTTAGGTTCCCCATTGGGTACGCATACTGTTGCCCCCAATTCCATCAACGCCTGATTCACGTCTCCAGCAATCTCTCCTGTCAGTGCGTCATTGATTTCTTCTTCCCATGCCTTTTTGGTCTGCTGGAGCATGATATCCCTTTCATCGGCAAAAACTCTGGACATCACACGGAGCACATTGCCGTCCACTGCCGCAAAAGGCAGAGAAAACGCAATGGAAGCTACCGCACCAGCCGTATAAGGTCCAATGCCTTTCAACCGCAAAAGTGCTTTATGGTCTGCGGGCATTTTTCCGTCGTATTCTGCCATGACCTGTTTTGCCGCTGCCTGCATGTTCCGCACACGGCTATAATATCCTAACCCCTCCCATAACTTGAGAATCTGTTCCTCATCGGCTTCTGCCAAATGACGGATGGTAGGCAGTTCCTCCAAAAACCTTGCATAATAAGGCTTTACTGCCTCCACTCTCGTTTGTTGGAGCATGATTTCTGAAACCCAAATGGCATAGGGGTCTTTTGTTCTGCGCCATGGCAGATCTCTTTTATATACATGATACCACTCTGTTAAGAGGGCAAACACTGTCTGTAAACTCTGTTCCTGCATAAAACAATCCTTTCTGGAGATAAATTTCAATCTATTCTAACATATTTTCAGATAAAACAGCGGACAAACCTCAAGCAAATTTCTCTAAAAAAACAATTTCAAGTAAAATAGAATCACTGGAATCCCATGAACTGCCAGAATTCCAGTGATATTTGTTTTCTTATAAAGATGCCCGATAAGGTCTGTCCGTAAAATACAGCAATTATCGTATTTTAAAACATTTCAGGTAAAGAGGAATGATCATACCGCCAACGGAATTCCCCAAAGTCATGACGATGATGGAAAGTAAGCAATGCCCGCTCCATACACCTGCCAGAGAAAAATAATACATGTTGGCAATGACGTGTTCAAATCCACTCAGGATAAACACCATAACCGGGATAAATACCCCAACGGTACGAATGGTGGAACCTGTCTGATTTTTGAAAATATCTACGGCAATAAACATCAGCATGCCGCAGAACACAGCCAACAGGAAAATACTCAGGAAATCATCGTTAAGCTTTGTTGCTGCGATAGTTTGTACCTTTTCCGCCATGCCTTCATAGATACGGCTGTTCCGTACCATCCAGGCAACGATATATGTACCAATCAGGTTGCCAATCCATGTGATCACCAGTTCAATGAGATACACAGGCTTCTGCATCGGCAGATACCCGATTTTCCCGGTAAACAACTGCAATTGGAATATAACAATGGTAAACAGACCAATGGCAAAGAGACAACTGCCTACAACAGGACTTTGCTGTGATAGATACACTGTACCGCCCATGCCAATCAATCCACCTGCAATGACCGCAGAAACCAACTGCCTTACTCGTTCCATATTGACATCTCCTCTACCCCTGTTCCGTTACAAACACTACAAATACGTGGTAAGTATACTATATCTTGTGGTATTTTGTCAACACGAACACAACAAATGATACAATCCGAATGGGATTTTATTCCAAACAAAATAGCACAATGCAAAAAGAAAAACCTCCAAAGACTGTTATTTCTTTGGAGGTTTTATATTTCTAATGCTTTCTATAATTCCATCAAAATCAGTTGAATGCAGGGCCGCCGCCTTCTGTCAAGCAGCCTTCTGTTGTCTGTTCGGGAATCTGTTCCACAGGTGCCTGCTGAGGTTCAGATGCAGCGGGTGCACTCTGCTGTGCGGGCTGTGCAGGTGCTTCCTGCTGTACTTCTTCTACGGGAGCAGGTTCACTTGCCACTTCTTCCTGAGATTCTGCGTCTTTCTGTGCTTTCGCAGCAACTTCCTGTTCCTTTGTGGATACAGTATCACCAGATGCTTTGCTGGTGTATTTTACAAAAACAACATCATCTTCCAGACACAGTTCCGCATTCTGGTCAATATCATCCATTCCCAGAGAACTCAGTTCATAAACGGTGCCGTCTGCCAATGTAATCTGTACCTGATATACCACATTCAGAGCAATATCTTTTTCCCCTACGCCTTCTGTTTCACCTGCTTCTTCCGGCATATAGAACCATTCTGCTGTTTCACCATTTTTCAGAACAGCATCGCTTGCCAGCATATTGGCAGGATATGCTTCCTCATCGGAAGTTTTTACGGAAATACCTGTCACATCCTGACCAATGCTGTTTTTCAGCAGAATGTCATAAGCCCCTTCCGCTTCTGTACCGATGACCTGATACTGCGGTTCGGTAGTAGCTGTTTCTGCCGCTTCCTGTCCGCAGCCAGCCACTGCCATACACATTGCTGCCGCAAGAACAAGTCCCCATACTCTTTTTGCTTTCATTTCATTACCTCCCTAAAGATTCCATGTGATTTCTTTACTGCAAACGATAAAGGGCTGGCTGCCATTTACCGCAATTACATTCAGCTGTATATTTCCTTCCGGCACACTGCTGCCTTTCAAATATAGATGAAAACCATTGGCTTCCCCATCTTCCGTTTCTGCATAAAAAGTTTCATATGTTTTGGTTTCCATAGTGTTTTCATCTCTCACAGAAACATAAATCTGTGTATCCGGCTGGATATATTCTTCATCCAAAGTGCCTTTGATTTCCAGAAAAGAGCCTGCTTTTTCCGCAGTCATTTCCGTATTGGTCTGCGCTTGAGGCGCAATCATATTTTTCACCTGTGGGCATTCCACAATGGGCATATCTGTAATAAAATCATCCAGATTTCGTTCTACTTTTTCAATGACCACCACATCCGGCTGGTACTGCTCCACCTGCAGCAGATTATACGGCACCAATCTGGAAAAATAACCTTTTTCAAATTCTCCTGCCACAAAGGGAAGAAGGCTTTCCCCGAAGGAATCTCGATACATCAAAATACTGCCTGTTGCGTCAGGATTTTCCGTTTCAATCCAAGAATCCATATTGTCCTTTACTTCATTGACATAGACAAAATTGGATGCAGTATCATAAAAATAATCGTCCTCTTTCTGCACTGCTTTTGGAAAAAGCATCTCATCCAAATCGCCGCTATGGACTTTTTCCACATCAAAGGGCACATTCAGATAAGTTTCGTAATCTTTTCCCACCTGCTCCATGAGGTTTCTATATGCCAGTAATGCCCCCTGATTGTTCCAATGGGAATCCCGCTGGAAATACAGAACTTCCTCTTTTTCCTGAAAGGCTCCATACAGATCAATGTAAGAAATGCCTTCCTGCTGAAAGCGTTCTGTCAACATTTTCAGATTGCTTCCATCCCCTTTTTGATAATAATAAGGCATGTTTTCATCATACAGACTGTTTTTATTGGGCGGCACCATGAGATAAAAGGCACTGCCCTGCTGCTGCACATAGTTCTGGATGAGTTTCAGATTATGAAGGATGGCGTTCATTTCTCTTTCCGAAAACAAATTGGTCCCCTGATAATCGGCTGTGGTTCCACTGAAATACAGCCAATCATTTTTTCCCAGAACCACCTGATCTGTTGCACTGCTTTGGATTACATTCTTTCGCAGCAGAGCGTTTGCCGTAACCCAATACTGCCGCAAAGCGAAATGATCCTCAAAATAAGCTCCCATTTCACTTAGATACTCATGATTCCATCCTTCCTCGGTTTTCAGCGAAGGAAAGGAAGCCAATTCTGTATTTTCGGTAGTTTCATCGCTTCTCCAAAACAACATGCCTGCAAAGGGAAAAACCAAGAACGCCCATACGGCTATGATAAATATCAAATATTTCTTATGTTTCATTTTGCAAAGCCCCTAAAATCTAAAATAAATAAATGGATTATATGTTCCGCTGGACAAACTCAGCATACACAGAATCAGCAATACAAAACTTGCTATATAACTGAAGTATACCGCCGGTTTCCTTAAATTCTCCCTTGCCAAACAAGCTTCAGCAGCTTTTGGAATCAATGGCGCACTGCCAAACACTGCCACCACCAATGTCACAAGGAATATGGGTGTTAACTGCTCCCATACCACTGCCATCTGTACAGAGGAAAATTCCCAACCGCTAAACATAGTGCCGATCATGAACATTCCCTGTCCAAAAGTATCCGCGCGGAACATGACAAAGCCCACACACACAACAAGTAATGCGTAAATATGCGCCAGAACCTTCGGCAGTTTTTTCACGGGACACACCTGTTCAAAGAGCAGGAATACCCCATGCCATAAGCCCCAGAGCACAAAAGTCCAGTTTGCACCATGCCACAAGCCTGTTGAGAAAAACACAATCATTTTGTTCAGGCAAGTACGCGCCTTTCCTTTTCGATTGCCACCCAACGGAATATATAAATATTCCTTAAACCATGTGGACAAGGAAATATGCCATCTTCTCCAAAACTCCTGAATATTGGAAGAAATGTAAGGATAGCGGAAGTTTTCCAGAAAACGGAACCCAAACATATGCCCCAAGCCGATTGCCATATCGCTGTAGCCGCTGAAATCGAAATAAATTTGCAGCATATACGCAATGGCTGCAATCCATGCGGAAAGAATGTTCAATTCTCCGGCACCAGCAGCAAACAACGCATCTGCTGTGACCGCCATGGTGTTAGAAATCAGGACTTTTTTGGAAAGACCTATGATAAATCTTCTGAGACCTTCCGCAATTTCTTTCACATCTGTATTTCGGTTGTCGATCTGTTCCTGTATGTCATGATACTTTACAATGGGTCCGGCAATGAGCTGCGGGAAAAAGGAAATATAGAGCATCACATTCCAAAGATTCTCCTGCGGCTCCACTTCTCTGCGATAAACGTCAATGACATAGGACAATGCCTGAAAGGTAAAGAAAGAAATACCAATAGGCAAAGCCAAGCCAGCCAAAGGAATTTCACTGCCTGAGAGCTGATTTATTGTCTGTACCATCATGTCCAGATACTTGAACACCACCAGAAGCCCAATATTGATAATCACCGCAATGGCAAGAATCCATTGCCGTTTCTTTTTATTTTCCGTTCCCAGCAGTCTGCCAAAAATATAATTTATGATGATGCTGGCAATCATCAGCAGTACATAAACCGGTTCACCATAAGCATAAAACAGCAGACTGACTATAATAAGCAATACATTTCTGATACGCAGCGTCGGAAGCAGATAATAAAGTGCCAGTACCACCGGCAAAAAAATACATAAAAATGTCAGTGAACTAAATACCATATCTTTCTGCCCTACCTATCGCACGTATTTGATGACAGGACTATTTGCCGGCTGCATATAGAAATTATATCTAGGCGCTTCGTCCTGCATATCCGGGTCACAGATATATGTCCCGCCGTCTTTGGTGATTTCCACCCAGCCATGCGGGCCATAACCGCCTGTTGCCATAGCAACTTTGCCCTCTACATATTTTGCATCATATCCCAAACCTTTGGCAAGCTGATAAAACGCACCAGCATAGCAGAAGCAGTTGCCCTGATGGTTTTCAAATGCCAATACTGCATACCACTGATCCGCTGTATAGCCTTCCTTTGGTTCTACGGGAATGGGCAATTTTTTATAAGAAACATTATCTACAACCCATTTGTAGCACGCATACAAATCATGACCTACCTGATCGTATACTTCATTGACATGTTTGCTGATACGAATCTGCGCTTCGCTGCCCTCAATGGTGCCGGACTGTGTGCCAGCAGGAATCCGCAGACCATTTGCCAATGTCACATATGCCTGCGCCTGATACAATCCAAAATGCAATTTATGATTGATGACATTTCCTTTGACTGTATAAACCCCATTTCCCTGTGCAACAGCAGGATACCAGTAAATATCCCCCTGATTGCTGTCACGCCAAAGGGCTACTTCTACCTTTTTTACATCGTCGCTGGCAGTAATGCCGGAAACTGTGACTGTAAAATCGCCTGTTTCCTGATTTACAGAAGTAAATGCGATGTTATTTGCCTTTGCGTAAATGGGAATATCTGCAAAAGCATCCGGCATATATGTTTCACAAAGATGGGTAATCATCGCAGCGCAGACAGCTCTGCTTGCACTGCCCTGAGGATTCAAGAGCCTGTCTTTTCCTTCCCCACTAATCATACCTGTTGCTACTGCCCAGGAAACCGCTTCTTTTGCAGAAGGAGATATTTTTTCCGCATCCGCAAACTGTGACAAATCCGCTCTTTCCTGTGTGTCGAAACCTTTCTGCTGGGCATAGCGGAACAGCATAGTGATCATTTCTTCTCTTGTGATCTGATCTTCCGGTTTGATGGATGCTGTACGGAATCCATCCAGCAATCCTGTCTGATCTGCCCAGAAAACTGCTGGTGCATAATAAGCATTTTCTGGAATAGACAATGTATTTGCGGAAAGGCTAACTTCCGGTGAACCTTCCATACGATAAAGAACTACCGCAAACTGTACCTTACTCAGCTCTTCATTGGGCGCAAAACCGCCATTGACCATGCCCGTCATAAGCCCTTTATTCATCACATAACTAACAGCAGGATAAAACCAATTTTCTTTTTTTACATCTGTAAACAGTTCTCCTCCCGTATAAGAATCACTGTTGGTTTCTACTTGTACATCCTCCTTCACAACGGTTTCAGATGCAGGCTGTTCTGCCGCTTCCTGTATTTCCTCTATTGTAGGTTCTTCAGAAACAGTCATTTCTTTCTGGGATCCGTCTGCAAAATAAAGAACAGCTGAATTTTCTGCCTGTTCGTCATTCCCAGCAATCTCTATTTGATTTTCCTGAAATTCTACTGTATATAATGTATCACTTTCCAACCAAGTGACTGCATCCAATACTGCTGTTTTTGCTATATCATCACATTCCTGTGTAAATGTCACAGTTCTCTCCGTAATCTGACTTGCCTCAACGATTTCTGATTCATCATTTCCTTCGTAATGATAACGCAGCTGAGCAGATTCCGGTATTTCATCACCATCACCTAGCTGAATCATAATTTTCACTTCATTTGCATCCTGATTTTCACCCAGATACAAATATTCGAACGCCCCTTGCACTGTTTTATTTGCAGCATTTTCCATGTCCTGTGCCAAAACTTCTGTACCAGAAATTCCTGCAAACAGCACAGCAGCTACGCCTAAAGCAGCAGCCCCGTATAATTGCTTCAAGTGTTCCATCCCCTTCGCATTTTTCCTCTTTTTTTGACATTTTTATTATAACTCCGACATATGATTCATGCAAGGTGTTTCATATTTATTAATTGCATCCGAAAACACGACATCTTTCAATCACAGTAAAATCCTTTGTTTTCTGGGAAATTCTATTATTTATAGAATTTTTTCAGAGTTTCTCTAGTTTTATTCTATACATCTATATTCCATACTTTTTGTCACACACATTTGTCCGCAGTTTTTTATATACAAAACAAAAAACCAGTATCTTTCCTTTATTTTAACGGAAAGATACTGGTTTTGCTTACAATATATTTATTTTGATTTCATTTAGAAGAACTGCCGGAAAGCGGAAAATCGAAATATGTTTCCGGATAAGGTTCTTCTTTCAAATTATAGTGCCACCATTCGTTTTCATAAAGCACAAATCCATGGCGTGTCATCAGGTCACATAAAAGTTGACGATTTTCCTTTTCTTCCTTTGACACAGTTTCACAGGTATGGTGGGATTTGACATCCATAAAGTCAAAACATGTTCCCATTTGGAGCATTTCATTTGTTTTTAAGGAATATAACGTTAAATCAATGGCACTTCCACGGCTATGACTGGATTTTGCAGCCACATATCCCTGAGAAAGCAATTCTTCTCGCTTGATACTCGGATAATGGACTTCTTTTGTTCTTCCATCTTCAGGTTCTGCTGCCCATCTTAGGAAATTATCAACAGCTCTTTGGGGACGATATGCATCCCAGACCAAAAGACCATATCCCATCTGATTTGCTTCTTTTTGCACTTCTTTCAATGCATTTGCCAGTTCTTCTGTAGCGACAATACGATTGACATCATACCCATCCACAGGTTTTCCTGTGAAATTGTCCCAAGTTGCATATTTCGCATCCCAACGGATTCCGGGGATGACTTCATCCAAAAAAACAAATCCTTTTTCCATACTTATTTTCCTTCCTGCAATGCCATTTCGATACAGTGGTCAATGAGTTCAGTGAATGTCATGCCTGTTGCCAGCATCATACGAGGATAACGGCTGTAAGATGTGAAACCGGGCATGGTGTTTACTTCGTTCAGAACGATGGTACCATCTTCCTGCAGGAACATATCCACGCGGGAAAGGTCTTTGCAGCCCAGAACTTTGTACATTGCTTTTGCTGTTTCCTGGATTTCTTTCCGTTTTTCAACGGGCAGGTTTGCAGGAACTGTAAATACAGCGTTTTCGGAACCTTCTTCGGGATGGTCTTCCTGATGGATACGGAAAATACCGTGAGACAGTGTAATCTGGTCCACTTCCCCTACTTTCAGGTCATCACCATTGCCCATAACAGCGCAGCCAACTTCCATACCATTGATTGCTTCCTCAATCAGAACTTTTTTATCAAATTCTCTTGCAACATCAACAGCAGCCTGCAGATCTTCGGGTTTGCTTACTTTTGTTACACCAAAGGAAGAACCAGAACGAGCGGGTTTTACAAAAACAGGGTATTTCAATGCAGATGCGTCTGCATTTTCGCCATCATGCAGAATTTTGAATCCGGGTGCACGGAATCCATAATTGCTTACTGTCAGGTATGTCATAGATTTATCCATACACAATACAGATGCAGGAATGCCACAACCTACATAAGGGATACCTGTTGCTTCCAACAGACCCTGAATGGTGCCATCTTCCCCCATTTTACCATGGATCATAGGGAAAACAACATCCAGAGGAACCAATTCATAAGTACCGTCTTTCAGTACCAGCATACCTTTATCCTGTTTATTAGTGGACAAAATTACACGCTGCGTGGTTTTTTCATCCCAGTCAGCTGTCGGTTTTTCACAGAGCTTCCATTCGCCAGATCTGGAAATACCGATATAAACGGGATCATATTTTTCTGTATCGATATATTTCCAAATTTCTTTGGCAGACTTAATGGATACGTCATGTTCTTCAGAACAACCACCAAATAATACTGCAACCTTCTTTTTCATACGATTTGCTCCTTTCAAAACATCATGGATTCATTGTTTACACTGGTTCGATCAAATAAATTCTATTGAATATCTGCACGATATATGAATCTTCCAAACCCAATCCTGTCGTTTCAACACAATTTTGAAACGCAGATTCCATTTAACCTTAATATTAAGAGTGTATCATAGATGGAAAAAAAGAACAAGATATATGACATTTCTGTCTCTTTCCCCGGTGTAGGATTACAATACATGTGTTACAACTGAATATTTAAAAAGCGAGGATAGGCTCACTTTGTGTTATATTTGAATCACCACAAAACAAAAATACATAAAGGAGCATCCTCGCATGGCAAGTATAACACAAGATATGAGATACCGTCTATCACTTATTAAATACGCTGAACGATATGGAGTTACCAAAGCGGCCGTAAAATATAAGACCAACCGCCAGTATATTTATCGCTGGAAAAACCGCTATGATGGCTCTTGGGATTCCCTGCGTGACCGTTCCAGACGTCCCCATTCCCATCCAAATCAGCATACTCCTGAAGAGATCAAACTGATCCGGGATATGCGCAGACGCAATCCCCA
>NZ_JADCKK010000100.1:0-4907 GCF_014982935.1 Anaerotignum lactatifermentans
GAATCCGTCATAAACTGATCCGTCCTTTCACACCCCGTCATAACGGGAAAGTGGAACGCAGCCACCGGAAGGATAACGAGCGGTTTTATGCCACCCATACCTTTTATTCCTTTGAGGACTTTTCCAGACAGCTCCAAGTCTATAATCGTAGGGACTATAATCTGTTCCCTATGAGACCTCTGGGTTGGAAATCCCCACAGACTGTCCTGAAGGAATTTATTAAGGAGGGTGTAACATATGTTTGACAAACCCACAAATACACGTTGATTTGTATTAGGACTTTCAAAAGTTATCCTATGAAGCAGCAAAGCAATATATGATATTTTTTTCCAATCCACAATATTAAAAAAACGCAGCTATAGAGCCATAGCAAAAAAAGCTGAAATCCTTGTCATATAGAGGATTTCAGCTTTCTTATTCCTACTGAGATTTTATTTGATATATTTTGTTCTGAATACAACCATCACAATTCTCTATAAAAAATCAAGGAAAAGAAAAACTCGTTTTTTAAAGGGAAGTTGCTTTCTAGCCATGGCTTTTTCCGCTGTCAGTAGCCGTATTCTTTTGCAATTCGTTCCAGTTCTTCCGCATCCGCATTACGGATTCTGCTTTCATCCAGTATCATGGCAGGCATGCCAGCCACTGCTCCGGCATAAACTTCAGAGAGAAGTTTGCTTCTGAGTTCTTCTGCATCTCTATCATTTTTCCCCATGATGCACTCTCCTTTCTCATTCATTTCATAAATCCTCATCGTCCCAATCATCATCCCAGTCCTCGTCGTCATCTTCATCATCAAGGAGTTCCACGCGAGGCGGCGCGAAATCAAAGAAATAGGATTCCTCTGGGAAATTCCACTGGGCAATGGCTTCTGTAGATACCTTTTCCAACATACAGCCGAAGAAATATTCCCTGCCATCAGAGCTCATGAAATGGGGTTTTTCATTATGATATTCCACAGAAATATCCAGATTCAAATCTGCCATACAAATTTTGAAAAGGTATGTAATAAACTCTTCGGGATATTCCTGCCAAGGACGTTTTCCATTGAAAAAATCCTCCACGGAAAATTCATGTTCAAAAGCTTCTTCCAGTGTACCGAAAATCTCTTTCGCATCATCTCCAAGGAATAATTGTCCGCCAACATCTATCCAGATGCCATCTTTTCGTGTCAAAACTGCACGCTGGATAGAATATTCCATGACCAAAAGGTTTTTGCCAAAATCTGTTTCCTCAGGTGGGTTCAGCTCATACTCCAGATATTCTATCAAGGAAACTGTGTTGGAATACAGATCGAACACACAGCTTTCCCCTTTTACATCTTCTCCCGTATACTTCAACCGCACTGCCGCTTTTTTTGCTGATGCTTCTTTGTCATCAAGATAGCATTCCAGTTTCCAAACATCATCATCCTCACGCAATTCACAAATGGTATCGGAACCAGTAGGAGAATAAAAACTATAATAGTCTGTCGTATCGGTCACAGAAAATGTGATCTCCACCCCAACAGCGATTTCCAACTGTGGATGTGCCTTGGCAATCTGATTGATAAAATCCAGAACCACCAAAGCGATATTGGAAAAATGATCCCACTTCAGAACTGCTTCTTCCTCTGTATTGGGAATTGCTTTTAATTTTTCCCGCAGCATGGAACTGATATAATCCGCTTCTGATTTTACCTCTTTATTGATATAATTCTCCGGCAGTGTTTTCACCCAGTTTTCAATGACTTTGGGAATATCCTGCATCAATGCGCCGCTGCCATGGATTCCCACTTGAAAATCGCCATCATACCGCATAGGGCACACCTCCTTACAAATCAAACCAATTCAAAACGAATTTTCTTTTTCGCAGCGTATCTGTGGGCAACAGAACCTCTTTTTACCTGCAAAATCACTTTATACTCGAAAACACCAAACAGCTCCTGTGCTTTTGGATAAGCGGCAAAGATACCATTTCCACCGTCATCAATCTGTGTCACAGACGCGGGAATGGCAAATTTTTTCTTGCTGTATCCCCATTCTCCCGGAAGAACCGGACCATAGTTGCAGCCGCAGGCGTACAAACATTCTTTTCCCAAATACCGCAAGCCTTCTGGCAATTCCAATTCTGTAATGCTTTCACAATAAAACAGTGCTTCATTATCAATCTTCACAAGTCCTTTTGGCAATTCCAGTTTTTCCAGTAATTTGCAGTTTTTCAGCATCTTTCTGGACAAAACAGTCATATTCTTTGGCAAATTCAATTTTTTCAGAATTTTGCAGTCCTCAAAAGCAGAAACGCCAATGTCTGTACAGCTTTCCGGCAACACTACTTCTTCTAAGGAAATGCAGCCCTTGAAAGCATTCTTTTCAATCAGTTTCACACCATCAGGTACGATGACTTTTTCCACATACTCATTGCCTTCAAAAGCCCCCTTGCCGATTGCTGTTATTTTTTTGCCGTCCATTTCGGCAGGAATCTCAATGACGCTTTCTTCACCTTTGTATGACTGGATTGCAGCCGTTCCATCTTCTAAGTCACTGATTTCAAATGTGCCTTTTTCCACAGGTGTATCCGGTAAAGCACTCAACAGATATTCCAGTATTTTTTCCTGTTTGCCACGCTTTGCTGCTGCAATAAATTTTCTTCTGCATTTTTCAATATTGGGATAACGCTTTAAGCAGGCAAGCAGATAGCATTCCGCTGGCTGTGTAAATCCTTCTCCGGAAATCCGCTCTTCCATTTCAGAGTCCATATCCACATATCCATACTCAATACTGGTATCTCCTAAAAATGAAAAGTCCTTCAATTCTCGACAATCACAAAAAGCATCATCCTTTAATTCTGACAAACTTTTTGGTATCGTTACTTTTTTCAGTTCACTGTACTGAAAACATAAATTTCCAATTTCTTTTAAGGACTCCGGCAATATCACTTCATCCAAATGTGAATATTGAAAAGCAGTCACTTCGATCTCTTCCACACCATCAGGCACAGTATAGGTTCCTGTCTTTTGGCAAGGCATCTTTATAAGTCTTTTGCCGTCTTTGGTGTAAAGCACACCATCAACATCTTTCAAATATGGGTTTTCCGGATCAACAGTAATTTTTTTCAAACTTTTTGCACCATAAAGCGTACCAAGCCAAACATCATAAATGTTTTGGGGCAGAGTAATGCTTTCCAATTCATTCCCATTGGCGGCAGAAATGGCAATGGTTGCCTGTTCTCCTGCTTTAGCGATCATTTTTTCCGGTATCACCAGATCTTTGTTCTCGCCGGTATAGCGCAGATCGCATCTTTCACCCTTCCGACCAGATGCAGAAAACTCAAAATCCTTCCATTTACTCATGTATGATTCCCCCTTTTCTTTTACAGAAAACGGAACAGGTCATATTCCGCAATGATTTTAACATCCTTGCCTTTTGCCCGTTGTTCCATGACTTGATCAATCTTCTTGGCACCTGCTGAACCAAAATCCCCCAAAACAAGGTAGTTTGTTTTGCCGCTAACGGCTCCTGTGCATCTTCCGCCTTTGGCTTCGATCATTTTCTTAACCTCATCTCTGTCACCGTCACAGTTTTGGAAATCTCCGGTCAAAACAAAGGCGCTGCCGCTGATTTCCATAGAGTCAATCTCATCCAGAGGATATTGAGGTTCTGTGTCCCAAGTGTTGACATCTCTATCTTCGTCATCATCCTCGTCATCATCATCTTCGTCATAAAAGTCAAAATCTTCGCCATAGCCTTCATCTATGTTTTCTTCTACTGGACACCCCCACATTTCCTCGTAGAATCCGTTAAGTTCTTCCCACTCCTCTGTATCAGGTGAAAACTTCAGGAAAAATTCAATGAACGGGTCTTCGCCGCAATCACCAAAATATTCTATGATTTCCCAATAATCATCTGTATCTTCAAATATATCTGTAGGTGTTACATTATTTTTTACCCACTTACGCAGTTTTTTTCTATTTACATCAGACAAAAAGTTTTCAAAAAAATCCACAGCTTCATCCAGAGCTTCTGTTTCATAGTCATCCCAAGATGGTACAATATCCTCACATTCCATTATTTTATAGCTGATGCAGCTTCCGTCTCCAGAAGTAAACTGACCAATCTCATGGATATGTACGCCGCAGCTTTCTTCCACATCCTCAAAATCCATCTCGATCACAAGATGATTTTCACACATGATTTTCAGGAAGTTTTCATACTGCTCCTCTGTAAGGGAATGAATCAGTTCGCCATTTGGTCTTTTCGGTTTTTCTTTCAGCCAATCTCTTGTCCAATCCTCAAATGAGTCCAGTGTGCCCGAAAATGACCATCTTCCGCAGCCAAAAAAGTACGATGTCAGGTGTTCCTCATCGAAACCATCATAGCTTTGAATCCCATACTCGCCGTAAAATTCCCACATATCCAGTACTAGTTCCAAAGCAGCAATGGCTTCCTGCGTCCAGTCACCTTTTAATGTAATTTTCCCGCTTGCACTCGAAATATTTGCCATAATCCATCGCCTCCATTATACACATAGTAATTTTATCAATTTTTTTGTTGATAATTATGCTTTAATTTACATAATTTCCCATATCCGTAATCCCATTATACAATATAAATATTTTTATTTCAACAATCAGCTGTTTTTTAACAAATACAGCAGTTTATAAATAAGACTTATGCTTTTAAAAGATTATGGGCACAAAAAAAGATATGCCATATTCAAATAAATAAACTGACATATCTTTTTTGCAAGCAAACATAAAAAAAGAACTTCGAATCGCTTCGAAGTCCTTCACTGGATTCCGGCAACCATCTACTCTCCCAGGCAGCTTCCCACCAAGTACCATCGACCGCTCAGGTCTTAACCGTCGTGTTCGGAATGGGAACGGGTGTGTCCCCTGAGCGCATCATCACCGGAAATATGTAATTCTTGAA
>NZ_JADCKK010000101.1:0-4627 GCF_014982935.1 Anaerotignum lactatifermentans
ATAATAACCATCGAATCAAAGCAAAGTTAAAGGGCTTGCCACCTGCAATTTACAGACAACAAGCCCTTCTGGCTTCTTAAACAATTTTAATTTGAAAATATTGTCTAACTTTTTGGGTGCAGTTCAGTCATAGGATTTCAGCTTTCTTTTTTTCTATGTTTTCTGAAAGGGAATCTGTCTTTTTTTTGAAATGATTTCCGAACATAAAAAATCCCCATTTCTTTGTGCAATTTATTTGCCTGAGAAATGGGGATATGTTTTTTTCAGGGTGTTTGTTATCTGCCGATGGAGCGTTTGTAAGCTTCTACATCTTCGTCAGTCAAAGGCTGTACTTCAGACAGATCCATCCAACGTACCCAGATTCTGCCCTGGAGACCTTTGATATCCAGTGGAGCGTCGAACTGATCTTTGTCAATGCCGATGACGGTATCGTTGTCGCCGTTGAACATGATTTCGAAAGGTTTATACTGACCATCTTCAAATACCAGCATCTGTGTGCTGTAGAAGTTCAGGTAACCAGCTTCGCTCAGCAGATGTTTTTCCAGACTTTCCAGATCAGGGAAAGTTACGACAACCCATTCACCAGTTGTATCGGAAAAATCATACAGCTGCAAACCGTGGAAATCCAGTTCTTCTTCACCGGTAGCACCTTTGTTATCATCTGCCAGACCTTTCATGGCAACGGGTGCACCGTTTTTGCCGTCACGCAGAATCTGTGTGCCGGGCAGGAAACAATCTACAAACGCCTGAATTTCACGATCTCTGAATTTATCTCTTACAGCCCAGAAATCACCATTATCATAAGAAAGACCGCCAACTTCTTCCAAAAAATCTCTAAGTGTACGAATCATATGCCTTACCTCCGTTAAAAATTTGACATCTTCTCTATACATTTAATAGCATTTTTACCGTTCTGTCAATAGGCAAATCTGCCGTTTCCCACTGAAAATATTCTTCTGGAACATCGCCGCCAAATACGGTATCTACAAGCATGATTTTCCGCGTCATGGGAATGCTTTCTTCATGAAGGGGATTGACAATACGAATCTCCAGAGAAATATTGATCCAGATTTGAAAATGCATTTGATTGATGCCGCTGCTTTCCATTTTTGTTTCATAATCAACCTCTGCGGCGCCTTTGGGTTCCATAGAAAAGGGAATGTCAGGTCCCCAGTTTGCAAACAGTTCCACACCGCTGATGCTGCCTAAAGGAACGTTGATTTTCTCGTTGTTCAGCTGTTCCAGTTCTTTGGTGATTTCGCTGCTGAGGGTGGTGCAGAAGCGGTTGATGGCGATGGTGTCGGCAGAAATTCCATCAGGATTGCTTTTATTTGCAAAATAAAAATCTTCCGCTTCCATAGAAAGTTCTGCAAGGGTACGTTCTAACGCAGTATCAATGACGCGGTTTGCCGCTGTTTTGGACTCTAGCTTGGACATTTCCTCTGCAATCTCTGTTAAACGCAAGTCAAAGAATCGCAGTCCTATGCCAAGTGTTATGCCGATGGTGATAATCAGCAGCAGTGTTGACCAGTGAAAAGTGCGTTTTTTTCTGCGTCTGGCACCCATGGTATTCACCCCCTGATTCTATTGTATGGCATCACGCGGAATTTAGTCTGAAAACAATGAAAAAATGGGTTTTTCACGCCAAAATCATGCGTTTTTAATACAATTTTAGGAATTGCGTTTGAAATTCTATATAATTTTACTTTATCTCTGTCGTAAAATCTGTTATAATCAACGGATAAAGGAGGGTTAAAGATGAGTGATTCTCAACAAAGAAGACGCCCACACAGTCGTCCTGAGTCTGATCACGGCAGCAGCAGTAGCAGACGCAGAAGTACCCGTCCGCATCCCAATGCCCGACGCGGCAGGAAACGGAGAAGAAGAGGTACAGGAAAAAAGATTTCTAAAATATTGATTGTGTTGGTAGTCTTAGTTGGTTTTGCAGTTGCAGGCGCTGGTCTTGGCACCGTATTTGGCATATTGCAAAGTACAGATATGCTCAATACGTCAGATGTTATGCCCCAGTCCTACACTTCCATTGTCTATGATGACGCCGGAACGGAAGTGGATAAACTGCATGGCAACGAAAACAGGGAATATGTGAATCTGGATGAAATCCCATTACACATGCAGCATGCTGTGGTTGCCATTGAAGACGAACGTTTTTATGAGCATGGCGGTATTGATATGCGCGGTATTTTCCGTGCCTTGGTGGAAAATATCAAAACCATGAGCTTCCGTCAGGGCGCAAGTACCATTACCCAGCAGCTGATTAAGAATGAAGTGCTGACCAATGAAAAAAGCATTGTCAGAAAAGTCAAAGAACAATTCCTTGCATTGAATCTGGAAGATACACTGGAAAAACAGCTTGGTTCCAAAGAAGCGGCAAAAGATTATATTTTGGAATTATACTTGAATACCATTGCTTTGAGCCATGGTTTGAATGGTGTCGAAGCGGCTTCGCAGTATTATTTCGGAAAACATGTCAGTGACCTGACCTTGGCGGAAAGCGCCTGCATTGCTTCCATTACCAATAATCCAAGCCTGTATGCGCCGGATTCTCAGCCGGAAAATAATAAGAAAAGACAGACATTGGTTCTGGATAAGATGTTAGAACTGGGATATATTACCCAGGAAGAGCATGATGAAGCTTTGGCAGAAGATGTATATGCAAATCTGGTGTGCACCAATCAGGAAGAATCCACTGGTGTTGCAAACCACAACTACTTTGTGGAAGCTATGATTGACCAGTTGGCAGAAGACCTTCAGGAAGAACTGGGTTACACATCTGCCCAGGCTTATAAGATGATTTACAACAATGGTCTGGAAATTCATACGACCATGAATACAGAAATGCAGGCAATACTGGATGAAACCTTTACAGATGACAGTATGTTCCCGCCCAGTGATGGTACGCTGGATGTCACATATCTGATTTCTGTTGCAGATACTTCCAAGCCTGTCAGTGGTCCAGATGATACTTCCAATCAGTCTCACTATGAACGGAAAACGACTGTTACCAGTGAAGACGAAGTAGATGCTTTTGTAGAATCTGTAAAAGACGAGCTGCTGGACGATACCCATCAGCTGGTTCTGGATAAAGTAACCGTATCCAAATCCCTGCAGTCTGCTATGGTCATCATGGACCAGAGCAACGGGCAGGTAAAAGCACTGGTAGGCGGACGCGGTCAGAAACCCGGCGACTCCGTATTTAACCGTGCGACACAGGGTCTTCGTCAGCAGGGTTCCGCTATGAAGATACTGGCTTCTTACGCACCTGCAATCGATACAGGTCTGTTGATGCCCGGTTCCATCATCGTGGACGAGCCTGTAACTTATGGTTCTTGGTCACCTAGGAACTGGCAGGGACGTTTCTTTGGTCCTTTGACAGTCAGAGAAGGTATCCGGGATTCCATGAACGTATTGGCCGTGAAAGCCTTTATGATGGTTGGTGCAGAAACATCCTTTGAATATATGAAGAGTATGGGTCTGGAACATCTGGTGGAAGAAGATAAGGCAGCAACCACTGCCCTCGGTGGTCTGACACAGGGTGTGTCTGTTATGGAAATGACAGGAGCATACGCATGTATCGCGAATGGCGGCACATACTATGAACCTACTTATTACACAGTGGTATATGATCACGATGGCAATGTACTTCTGGATAACAGAGAAAAAGAAGGTACACGTGTTCTGAAAGAAACAACTGCATACCTTCTGACAGATATGATGGAAGATGTTATCACCAGCGGTACAGGTACTGCGGCACAGATCAGCGGAATGACGGTTGCCGGTAAAACTGGTACCACCAGTGATAATGTGGACTTGACTTTCTATGGATATACGCCTTATTATACGGCAGGTATCTGGATGGGCTATGATACGTCGAAAGAGATGACAAATGTCTCCGGCAGTGCCCATTTGAAGATATGGAAGCATGTCATGAGTCAGATTCACGCAAATCTGCCCAATAAAGAATTTACAAGACCAGACGGCATCGTAACGCTGTCTGTCTGCGCGGCAAGTGGTGCGCAGCCTTCCAGTCTGTGCAGTCAGGACTATTATGGTTACTCAGCACGTTCGGACCTGGCAGCTGCGGACTTCCAGAGAGATGATTCCGTATGTACCCTTCATAAGTCTTACACCGTTTGCTCCGAAACAGGCAAACTGGCAGGACCGAATTGCCCGAACCCCATCAGCGTGGTTGTGGCAGTGAAGGATGGACAGATCCTTGGCAAACCAAGTGAAGTTCCAGAAGGCAAACTGGATATTGATGTCAGTCAGGAATGTACTTCCGATCATATTGTAGAACCTACAACACCGGAAGAAACAACTCCTGGAACAGATAATGAAGGAACCACAACAGATCCTTCTACAGGAACAGGTGACAACAATTCAACAGAAACCACAACGCCTACCAATCCTGTAGATGATCCAAACTTCGGAATTCAATAAGAAATAAGATATATAGCTGGAATCTTCGGATTCCAGCTATCCTATTATTACTTTAGTGCTGAAGGCTGCAAAGCAGCCTTTAACAACCGCCCGCTCTGCGGGTGAGATTAAAGCTTAAGCAAAAAGCATCGTCCTTGTTGTAAAATAAGGGTGTTCAAGCCTAAATATT
>NZ_JADCKK010000102.1:0-4374 GCF_014982935.1 Anaerotignum lactatifermentans
TAAAAGAAAATAAACCCAAGAAAACAACAGACCGGATTTTGAGCCGGTCTAATTGTCGTGGAATTTTTATTTAGTTGAAAATCATTAAAAAGCTTGCGAAAAGGTCTTGACTTTTGTTAGCAGGTTTGTATGGGCAAAAAAATGGCAGATATGGCTATGAGAGCTATCATCTATGTGGAAACGGAGTATCTACAGGAGCTTGAAAGAAAAAATAGTTTTGCGGAACAGAGCAAGGAAGAACAAAAAACAGAACCTGATACCACAGAGCGGATGGAATTAGAGATGGGAGGCTGAAGAAATGGAGAATCTATGGTATTTAATGCCCCTGCTATTGATTTTTGGCGCCTTTATGGTCTGTATGCTTTTGATCGACAGGAAGTCTTTGAACATCAAAAGCAAGACCGTAGGCGATGGCCAGCATGGCTCCGCCAGCTTTGCCACACCAAAAGAAATTGATGCGGCATTTCAGAGAGTGAGATATGAACCACAGGTCTGGAGGCGAAAGCCTCCTTGCAACCTGCCCCAAGGCATCATCATTGGATGCAATATGATGAAGTTCGGAAAGAAGAAAACAGTCACAGCAATCGTGGAGGAAGGAGATGTTCACGCACTGATGATCGGTGCCGCTGGTGTGGGCAAGACAGCCAAGTTTTTATATCCCAATCTGGAATACTGCTGTGCGTCAGGCATGAGTTTTGTCACGACCGACACAAAGGGTGATCTCCTGAGAAGCTACGCTCCCATTGCAAAAAAGTATTATGGCTATGATATTTCGGTGCTGGATTTGAGAAATCCAACCCAAAGCGATGGTTTCAATATGCTTCATATGGTGAATCATTACATGGATGAATATTTGCAGGCAGACTCCCTTGTGGCAAAGGCAAAAGCAGAGAAGTACGCAAAGATAATATCCAAAACGGTCTTGAATTCTGGTGGATTTGATTCTGCCAATGCAGGGCAAAATGCCTTCTTCTATGATTCGGCAGAGGGCTTGATCACTGCTGTGATATTGGTGATTGCGGAATTTTGTTCGCCCTATGCTCTTACATTGGAACAGGAAAAGAGAAAACAGAAAGCACTGGAAGAACGTAAAAAAGAAATAGCACAGATGAGAAAAGCCTGCATTGATAAAAACATAGATTTTTTGCCGAAAGCACAGGAAGTAAGTATTCGAGAAGTGGAAGCAGTGATTTTATTTCAACCAGAGAAAAATGAAATAGAAGAAAAAGGAGAAGAAAGGCATATCATCAGTGTGTTCAAATTGATTCAAGATTTATTGGGACCATCAGAAGTGAAAGGCAAAAGTCAGTTCAAGCTGTTGATGGAACGTCTTCCGGAAGAACATAAAGCAAGATGGCTTTCGGGTGCCGCCCTGAATACTTCAGACCAGGCAATGGCGTCTGTACTTTCAACAGCATTGTCCAGGCTGAATGCTTTTCTGGATTCTGAAATTGAACAGCTATTATGCTTTGAAACCAAAATCAATACGGAAAAGTTTTGTAGAAATAAGTCTGCGGTATTTTTGATCATGCCGGAGGAAGATAACAGCAAATATTTCCTCATTTCTTTGATTGTACAGCAACTCTATCGAGAAATGCTTTCCATTGCCGATGAAATGGGAGGAAAGCTGCCAAACAGAGTTATGTTCTTCCTGGATGAGTTCGGTACACTGCCAGCCATACAGTCTGCGGAAATGATGTTTTCTGCCAGCCGTTCCAGACGAATCAGCTTTGTGCCTATCATACAGTCATTGGCACAGCTGGAAAAGAACTATGGTAAAGAAGGTGCGGACATCATCATTGATAACTGTCAGGTCTGCATATATGGTGGCTTAGCACCAAACTCCGAAGCAGCCAACGTACTGTCCAAGACACTGGGGGACAGGACAGTCATGACAGGCAGTATCTCACAAGGCAGAGATAAATCCAAGTCATTGCAGATGACAGGAAGACCATTGATGACACCAGATGAGCTTAAAATCATGCCAAAAGATACGTTCATCGTCACAAGAACAGGCGTAAAGCCAATGAAAACAAAGCTGAAGCTGTTTTTTGAGTGGGGAATCGAGCTGAATGAAACATACCCAATGCGCCAGGCTGTGGTGAGGAAGGTGCATTACGCTAATAAAAAGACTATTGAGGAAGCCATCGCAAAAAAATACGGTTTACCGAAAAATCCTCTCCAGCAACCCGCCAAACGCACAATGCAGGAACAAGATAAGCCGTTATGCAACATATCGAAAACCATGAAAGGGGTGGAAAATAGGGATGATTGACAAAAGGAAGGTCTATCAAGATACGGAGCTTTCCAGCAAAGCCGTATCTGTTTATTTATATCTTTGCGAACGTGCGAGCAAAGAAACAAAAAGCTGCTATCCCTCCATGAAAACCATAGCCAAAGATCTGCATCTTTCTTTGGCGTCAGTAAAGCGTTCCATTCAAGAATTGGAAAGAAGTGCATACATCAGAAAAGAAAATCGGTTTCGTGACAATGGAGGCAAAAGCAGCAATCTCTATTTTATAGAATGAGTTTGAAAAAGAAAAAAATTCCCCTCAAAAAACGGTGAAAAAACGCCAAGGGGGAGGTCTGTCTTCTGCGTGAGCTATGGTATGGCTCAATGTGAGCCGAGAATGTGAATTGTTCACTTTAACAGTTACATCGTATACAGAAAAAGAATTTATAAACTATACTGACATATTTTGAAATGGACTTAGATGTAATTTTTATAAATATTATGGAAAAATGCTTGATAATCACCTTTATAAACATATAATTGCTGCATTATTGCAGCAATTATATATATATATTGCAATAATGCAGCAAATATGATATATTATTAGCTGTAAGAGGTGGTTTTATGGATAAACTAGGTGATTACCTAAAAAAAGCTCGTGTGCGTCAGGGGCTGAGTTTGAAAGATGTATACAAAGAAACTGGTATAAGCGATTCGCGTTTGAGCCGTATTGAAAATGGAACAAAAGCTTTTGAGGTTGGACCTTTTTGTACAAAAGCACTTGCAAAGCTATATAAAATTAATCTTGTAGATTTGCTGATTAAAGCTGGTTATCTTGATACTGATGCACTTTCCTCATATGAACAGGTCTTTCAAAATGTAGACCTTCTTAGCGATGACGAGAGAAACCACATCCAAAAACAGATTGACTTATTCATAAAAGGGAGGACTAAAATATGATTTTTCGATTAGGAGAGTTATTCTGTGGTCCAGGTGGTCTTGCATGGGGAGCTACCCATGCTGATATAGGAGATCCGAATTTCAAAATAGTTCATGCATGGGCAAATGATTATGATGAAAATACCTGCCGTACCTATCAGCGCAATATATGTCATAATATGCCTGGAAGTGTGTACCATGCAGATGTCCGTAAACTGGATTTAACACAGTTTACACAAATTGATGCGTTTGCCTTTGGTTTTCCTTGCAATGATTATAGCGTTGTGGGAGAGCAAAAGGGTATGGATGGTGTATATGGTCCTCTTTATTCATATGGTGTTAAAGTACTTAAGCTGTATAAACCCCAATGGTTTTTAGCTGAGAATGTAGGCGGTTTGAGAAATGCTAATGATGGAAAAGCATTTACGAAAATACTGGATGAGATGAGGACTGCCGGGTATAAGCTTTATCCAAACCTGTATAAGTTTGAAACTTATGGAGTTCCTCAGGCAAGGCATAGAATAATCATTGTTGGTATACGTAATGATATTGATGTTGAGTTTAAAGTGCCATCCAATAAACCATATGCTAAGGTAGATAATACATGCCGTAATGCCATTGAAGTGCCGCCTATTCCAAAAGATGCTCCAAATAATGAGCTTACAAAGCAGTCTCCAACTGTTGTTGAACGACTCAGTTATATAAAACCAGGTCAAAACGCCTTTACTGCTGATCTGCCGGAGCATTTGAAGCTGAATATTACTGGAGCAAAGATAAGCCAGATTTATAAGAGGCTTGATCCAGAAAAACCAGCCTATACAGTAACTGGCAGCGGTGGCGGCGGTACTCATATCTACCATTGGGCTGAGCCAAGAGCACTGACAAACAGAGAGCGTGCCAGACTGCAGACTTTTCCAGATGATTTTGTATTTGAAGGAAACAAGGAAAGTGTCCGTAAGCAGATTGGCATGGCTGTACCGTGCATAGGAGCGAAAATCATTTTTGAAGCTATTCTAAAGACTTTCGCAGGCATTCCTTATGAGTCCATGCCAGCAAATATCGAGGAATAAAATTAGAGACCGTTTCAAGTTTTGTGTAAAGTGAATAAACTGATATAAGATATGTCATTAGTTACTTTGGGCAGAGCCTATTTTTTTGAGGTTCTGCCTTTGTCTGTATTATAATGCAGTTTCCGGACATGT
>NZ_JADCKK010000103.1:0-3423 GCF_014982935.1 Anaerotignum lactatifermentans
TATAATAACCATCGAATCAAAGCAAAGTTAAAGGGCTTGCCACCTGCAATTTACAGACAACAAGCCCTTCTGGCTTCTTAAACAATTTTAATTTGAAAATATTGTCTAACTTTTTGGGTGCAGTTCATTTTGAGGATTCCAGCTTTATTTATTGATTTTATTATTTGCCTTTTAAATTAAATACGATGATACTGCAAATGATGATGGCACCACCAAGAAATGTACCCATATTGGGAACTTCCCGCAGAATCAGGAATCCCAGAATGGTAGAAAGCAGCGGGGTAACGAACATGAAGTTTGTTACTTCGCTGGTGCGATTTGCAAAAGACATTGCTTTGCCCCAAAGGAAGTAAGCAGCGGCACTTGGAAAAGCACCCAGATATACAAGTGCCAGAATATGGGACATGTCTGAAGCAGCCAATTGCTGAAATCCCTGTACAGACCAAAAGCCCAGAAGAAGCGCACCAAAAATCATGCTGTATGTGACGATTTCCAATGCGGTATAGCCTTTTGATGAAAGAAAACGGCTCATCATATTATAGCCAAAGAAGACAAGAGCAGCGCCCATTGTCCAGATCAATCCAATATTAATGGAAAAAACGCCATCCCAAAGCAAAAGTACCAAAACCCCCATAAAGGCAGTGGCAATGGTGATCCAACCAATGGTTTTGATTTTCTCATGATAAACTTTTGCACAGCCGATAGCTGTTAAGATAGGGGTAAGGGCAACGATGATGCTGGAAGTTGCAGATGTCAATGTTTGAATACCCGTATTGAAAAAGATCATGTAGCCGGTGAAGCCCATTGCACCAGCCAGTATGAAGTAGGGGATATCCTTTTTTGCTGGGATACGGATGTGGCTGCATTTGCCGATGATGATCAAGAAGATGGCAGCAATGCTGCATCGCAGAAATCCCAGAGGATTGGATGTAAACTGTTCCTGTACTACCTTCGTCAAAGGAAATGCTGATGCCCATAACAATACAGTACAAAAACTCAACAGAAAAACTTTATGTTTCGCTTGCACAATAACTCCCTCCTTTTATTGCTTATACTATACAACGAAACATGGGGAAGTACAAGAGGATTGTAAAATATTTTTTACGGTTGTTCGTTATTCTTTGTGCGGCGGTATAGAACCATTGTATGTGGAGCACTTGCATTTCAATTTTAGAAGAAACGTGGAAGTTATTGCAGGAACATGATAAAATAAGAAAAAGGAACGTAACGAAGATTCAGAAATCTATTGTGCAGAATGGATTTCTCATGGTAAAGGAGGCGACAAAATGGCTTTTTTGCCTGTCAGCAAAGAAGAAATGTTGGAAAGAGGTTGGGACAGACCTGACTTTGTTTATATCTGTGGGGATGCGTACGTAGATCATCCTTCTTTTGGTGCGGCAATTATCTGCCGCGTGTTGGAAAGCCAGGGATATAAGGTGTGTTTTATTGCACAGCCTGATTGGAAGACAACGGAAGATTTCACACGTTTTGGAGAACCCAGACTGGCTTTTCTGGTAAGTGCGGGGAATATCGACTCCATGGTCAATCATTATACAGTGGCAAAGAAGAGAAGAAAAAAAGATTCTTACTCTCCAGGCGGAGAAATGGGACTGCGTCCTGATCGGGCTACCATTGTTTATTGCAATAAACTGCGGGAAGTCTATAAAAAGACACCAATCATCATTGGCGGAATTGAAGCCAGTCTGCGCCGACTGAGCCATTATGATTATTGGGACAATAAAGTCCGCCGTTCCATACTGCTGGATAGCGGTGCAGATCTTCTTTTGTACGGTATGGGAGAACATCAGATCATTGAAATGGCGGATGCACTGGACAGCGGCATTCCTGTGGAGGAATTGACATTTTTGCGCGGCTCTGTTTACAAAACAAAAGATATTTCCAGAGCTTATGATTATATCATTTTGCCGAAATACAACGAAGTAAAACAGGATAAAATGAAGTATGCCGAAAGCTTTCTGATTCAGTATCAGAATACAGATGCTGTCATTGGCAAAACACTCATTGAGGAATATGACGAATGGACAGTGGTGCAAAATCCGCCTTCACCACCGTTGCAGACACAGGAACTGGATAAAGTGTATGCTTTGCAATTTGAACGGACATACCATCCTATGTATGAGGAAAAAGGCGGTATCCCTGCCATTGAAGAAGTAAAATTCAGTCTGGTCAGCAATCGAGGATGTTTTGGCAATTGTAATTTCTGTGCTCTGGCGTTCCATCAGGGGCGTGTCGTGACCGCAAGAAGCCATGATTCTCTTGTTGCCGAGGCAGAGAAAATCACAATGGATGAGAAATTTAAGGGGTATATCCACGACGTAGGTGGTCCCACTGCGAATTTTAGAAAGCCTGCCTGCAAAAAGCAATTAAAGTATGGTGCATGTCGGGATAAACAGTGCTTATGGCCTACAAAATGTGAAAACCTTGAAGTAGATCATCGGGATTATGTAAAATTGCTGCGGAAAATCCGGGAGATTCCGCGGGTGAAAAAAGTATTTATCCGTTCGGGTATTCGCTATGATTATCTGATTTATGATAAAGATGAAACCTTTTTCCGGGAACTTTGCAAATATCATGTCAGCGGGCAGCTGAAAGTGGCACCAGAGCATGTTTCCGATAAAGTTCTGGCAAAGATGGGGAAACCCGGCGGAGATGTCTATCAGAGATTTGTAAAGAAATATCAGGAAATCAATCAGCGTTTGGGAATGGATCAGTATTTGGTACCTTATCTCATGAGCAGTCATCCCGGCAGTGATCTTCAAGCAGCCATTGAATTGGCGGAATATTTACGGGATATTCATCATATGCCGGAACAGGTGCAGGACTTTTATCCTACACCGGGGACCCTTTCCACAGCAATGTATTATACCGGCATCGATCCGCGCACAAAAGAAAAGGTTTATGTGCCCAAAACACCCCATGAAAAAGCCATGCAACGTGCGCTGATGCAGTATCGCCTGCCACAGAATTACGATCTGGTTTATGAAGCATTAAAATTGGCGCATAGAGAAGATTTGATTGGATTTGATTCTCATTGCCTGATTAGACCCAGACAAATGGGACAAAAGAAAATGGAGAACAAAACGGGACAAAGAACCAGCAATGCAGATGGCAGACCAATGGGCAGAAAAGAAGGAAAGGGAACAGCGCCCAAAAAGAAAACCATCCGAAATATCCATAAAAAGAAAAGCTAAGAAACATTAGATTTTATTTCTTCGTAAGAATTGGGAAAGCTGCATGTAGTATGTGATTTCAATAAAAGAAAATAGCCGGAACCACCTTTTTGAACTGCACCCCATTTGTTAGACAGTATGATATACTGAATAACAAGTGGGGTGATTTTTATGCCAAAAGGAGTACCAAATAAACGATATACACCAGAATTCAAGCAACTGGTGGTAGAAA
>NZ_JADCKK010000104.1:0-3288 GCF_014982935.1 Anaerotignum lactatifermentans
TCGCATTTATTTGCACTGCAACCTGTAAACAGGTACTATAATTGAGAATACAGTATGTTAATTTAATATTGCATATCTATCCTTCATTTGATAATTAGTAAATCCATAGTAATTATCATTCAAAAAAAATATACTAAAGTATTTTATTTACCCCTAGTAGAACTAGGGGTTTTGTTAAGCTAAAGCACCCAACAAAGATAGCCGAAATCCCCAACATAAAAGGGTTTCCGGCTATCTTCTTTTTACCTGAATTGTATGAAGAATCTATTCTTCAAAAGACCCTCGCTGCAGTTCCATTCAGAAATCAACAAAACACCATGTTTTGTGAATAAGGACCTGCTTTTCATACAATCTTTTTATTTTCCGATTATTTCTCGCTCTTAGGCAGCAATACGTACCAAATAGAACCGGAAATGCAGACAGAAGAATATGCCCCTGCCAGAATACCGATCATCATAGGCAGTGCAAATTCTTTCAGTGCAGGCACACCCAATACATAAATTGCCCCAACGGTGAAGAATGTGGTCAGAGATGTATTGATGGAACGAGCCAGTGTCTGACTGATGCTCTTGTTGATTTTTTCCGCTGTCTGATTTGCGTGGAATGCGCTCTTATTTTCACGGATACGGTCGAAAATAACGATGGTCGCATTGATGGAGTACCCCAGAATGGTCAGCAGAACGACAATGAATGTGTTGTTGACCGGGATACGGAACACCGCGTAAGCTGTCAGAACGATAAGCACGTCGTGAAGCAGGGCGATGATGGCACTGCCGCCGGCGCGAAAATCGTGGAACCGCAGGGAAATATACAGCAGCATTGCCACAGCTGCAATGAGTGTTGCTTTGATGGCTGCTGTCTGCATTTCATGGCTGACAGTACCGCTGACGTCATTGACTTCCCCCATGACTGCGTTGGGATACGCTTCCAAAATGGCATTGGTCAGTGTTTCTCTTGTTGCACTGTCAATGGACTGAATTTTTACAGTTGCTTCGTTTGTACCGATAACCTGCTGAATCTGTGGACTATCCTGTCCTGTTACATCTGTGATGAGTTTCTGCAGATCTTCCTGTTCATAATCCTGACCCAAATCCAAGTCGAAAGAGGTACCGCCGGTAAATTCAACGTCATACTGGAAAGCGCCTCTGCCTGCCTGGGCATTGAAGATCATTGCCGCAAAACCGATGATGATGACAATCAAAGAAGCGGCGAAGATTTTTTTTCTGTTTTCTACAATTTTCATCTGCTCCGCCTCCTTACTTACTGCGCATGCCATAATACTTCGGATTGCTGCATCCGCCCTGCATCAAGCCGTTTACAATCAGTCTTGTGATTACCAGAGCTGTGAACATGGAAATGATGATACCCATGATCAATGTAGTTGCAAAACCTTTTACCGTACCGGAACCAAGGAAGAACAGTACCACTGCCGCAATGAGTGTTGTTACGTTACCGTCCAGGATAACAGGCAGCGCACGGGAGAACCCGTTTTTGATAGCAACACGAAGTGTCTTGCCCTGTACCAGTTCTTCTTTCAGACGTTCAAAGATAACGACATTGGCGTCTACTGCCATACCTACAGAAAGGATGATACCCGCGATACCTGGCAGTGTCAGCGTAATATTAAAGGCATTGAGCAGAATCAATTCCAGACCTACATAAATGATCAGCGCAAGGTCTGCTGCAAAGCCCAGCACTTTATAAACCACCAGCATGAAGATCAGTACCAGTGCCAGACCGATGGCACCTGCTTTTACGCCTGTTGCCAATGCGTCTGCACCCAGTCTTGCACCTACATTCTTCATCTGGATGACATTCAAGTTAAAAGGCAGAGAGCCGGCACGAATGAGGGATGCCAGTTCTTCGGCGGATTCCCCTGTGAAACTGCCTGTAATGGATGCTTCCCCTGTGGTGATAGCAGACTGCACCATGGGTGCGCTGATGACTTCGCCGTCCATCACAATGTAAATAGGTTTGCCGATATTTGCCGCTGTTGCTTCTGCGAAAAGCTGTTTGCCTTCGTCATTGAATTTCAGTGCAACATAAGGTTCTGCATTGCCGCCCTGTTTGATGGCACCTACCTGTTTCGTAGCGTCTGCCACCATATCACCTGTCAGCAATACTTTGCCTGTTTCATCCACAAAGGACAACTGCGCAGTCTGTCCAATTTCACGAATGGCTTCTTCCGCGTTTTCCACACCAGGAATATCCACACGGATACGATTTGTGCCTTCCTGGGCAACTTCTGCTTCTGTCCAACCGTTCCAGTCCATACGCCCCTGGATCAAAGAAACAGCCGCCTGCATTTCTTCTGCTGTGACATCTTCCTTGTCCGCTTCGTATACGATATACACACCACCACTCAGGTCAAGACCCTGCTTGATGTTGCCGGCGCTGAGTGTTTTTCCTTCCCCGATCCCCTGGTAGGAAACAAAGCTCAAAGCTGCAGCGATGACAAGCATAATCACCAGCATGATTCTTCCTCTTGCTTTCATCTTTCTCCTCCTGCTTTCCGTCCGTCAAAACTGGCGAAACTGTTTTTTTCCAAAAGAAAGACGGTTCTTCCTTTATTCGCCCCTGAAAAAAGAAAAACCGTTCTTCTTTTATTATTTTGATAGTATAGCACAAAATATAAGAGATGCAAAGATGAAATATCATGAAATGATGTATTTTTCAAGAAATTTTGTGTATCCCCATCAGTCCGCCGGCGGCGCCGCCAGCCAGAGCCACTGCCATCATCCGCCAGAAAGTGGTGTGCAGGGCAAAATCTCCGCTGCCAAAACTGGTGATTACCCACAGCAAAAGACCGTATACCAGCCCTGCCAAAAGCCCCCAGATGAGCCCGCGGCGTTTGATGCATTTTGCCCAGTCAAAGCCAGCAATGCCTGCGGATAATGCCGTGCAGCACAGGGCGACAATAGGGATGGTGCTTTCTGCCAGTGACGTATAGGTCAGCACAATGCCATAAGCAATGAAAAAAATGCAGCTCACCGCCATTGCCACTGCCATTCCCTTCAGCAGGCACAGACCTTTCTTGCCTCCTGCTTCTGTCTGACAGCAGTCCTGTTTTTCTTTTCTGCAAAACTTCAATGGTTTTCACTCCTTTTTCTATATCTGATTTATTTTATGGGACTTTCCCGCCGCTTATGATATACTGATACAAAAGTCCAGCGGTGATATGTCAAGATAAAAACAATATTGAAAGATATACTTTCAGCTATGTTTCAAAAAGACAAAAACACCCACCTAAGCCCTGCAAATCGTATTTTTGAAAAATGAGCAGGGTTC
>NZ_JADCKK010000105.1:0-3176 GCF_014982935.1 Anaerotignum lactatifermentans
CGGATGTGATTAATCCAAAAAGAGCCTCGCCAGACCAATTACTCCCTTATCATAAAAAAATAAGTGCAGAGGGTAAAGCACAAATGATATGCTTTATCTCTTACACTTATATGGTACTAAAAAGAAGCGGAATCTGCCAAACACAGGCAATTCACACTTCTTTTTCTTCATTTCTGTTCTGTTTCTGACGAGCTTTCGCCATCGTAATCAATGAGAATCTTTTTGCAGGTCCAGCAATTCCATGCTTCCACCCGTTGATTGGTGTAACCGCAGGACTGCTCCCTGCCTACAGCCAATGTTTCGCCGCCGCCCAAAGGCAAAGCCGGAACAGGCAGTTTCTTTTCCGTCCAGTACACCCCATCACGATTCTGGATATACCCCAATGTCATTTCTTTTCCGCAATAAGGACATTTCATGGCACATCGCCTCCTTTTTCTCATCATAACAGAGGTTTGGGGATTTTGCCAAATGCTTTTTATGCCACTTTTCCCCTTCTGCCAAAGAAAATCCGCCGGAACAGGAACCGCACCAGAGGACCGCAGTAAAAAATCTGCCAGAAAAACGCCATGGGAAAATTACGGATGACGGTGCCGAGCCACTGATTGGCAAAATCCAAGCTGATGCCATGGAAAATGAGGGTAGCCCAAAAACTCATGGCAGGGCACATCAAACTTACGGTGATGCCGGAGCGCACCAGCACCACCAGAATGGGCTTATCCTGCCCCGGCGTTACCAGACGAAACATCAATTTCTGGGCAATTTTATCCATAACAAAGTAACTGGTGACAAAACACAGGGGCAGCATGAACCGCATCTCCCCAAACATAACGGGAAAAACAGCCCTTGTCCATTCCCCCATCTGTATGGAACCATTATAAAACTCCATACCCAGCACCATAAAAAATGACATGAGCAGGGCAAAGACCACTTCCTGCAATCTTGTTTCCGGCATAACATCCAATCCTTTTCTTCCATGAAAAAAAGCAGCCTGCGGGAAAACAACTGGACTTATGTTTTACCTGCACGCTGCTTGATTTCGTCAATGATTTACTTTTGCTCTGCTTTCAGCATACCACAAAAAACAGAGGGACGTAAGGATTTTTTTTAATATTTTTCGATGTCGATGATTTCCGCTTCATAGGGATGTTTCAGTGCTTTCTGACACAGGAAGCCGAAAGTGTTTGTGGTGTCGCTGAGATAGAACCGACGCACGCCTTCTTCCTCGTTTTCGTTGAGCTGATCACGCTCTGCCAGAAATTCCTTCACCTGTCTTGCGGTGGCTTTTGCCGGGTCTACCAGCTTCACCGCATCCCCTACAGTGGTACCGATGCACCGTTTCAACAGAGGATAATGGGTACAGCCCAGTACCAGAGAGTCAATGCCCTTTGTCAGCAATTCCTGCAAATAACTCTGGGCTGTCAGGCGGGAAACCTCGTTATCTGTCCAGCCTTCTTCTGCCAGAGGCACGAAAAGAGGGCACGCCTTGGAAAAGACCTGAATGTCAGGATTTTCCGCACGAATCATGGTTTCGTATGCACCGGAACGGACTGTTGCCGCTGTGCCGATGATGCCCACCTTATGGTTTTTGGTGGCACGGACTGCCGCTTCCACGCCGGGCACAACCACACCAAAAATGGGTGTGTCTGTCGCCGCACGCATGGCATCCAGACTGTTGGAGCTGGCAGTGTTGCATGCCACGATGATGGCTTTTACGTCTTTTGTTTCCAGAAAACGCACATTCTGCAAAGAAAATTTGGTGACGGCTTCTTTGGATTTGCTGCCGTAAGGCACCCTTGCCGTATCCCCGAAGTATACAATATTTTCATGGGGCATGACTTTCATGACCTGTTTGACCACAGTCAAACCGCCTACCCCGGAATCAAATACGCCGATTGGTCTTGTATCCATAAATGTTTTGTCCTTCTTCCTATCCGTGGATGTCCCCTTCCAAAGCGAGAGAAATGAGAATATCCATCCATTCTGTTTTTGACATGCCTTCTTCCTCCCAAGCCATGGGATACATGGCATCAGGCATGGTATGGAGTTCGTGGAAAAGCACACGACCGCTTTTCTCCATAAAGAAGTCTACACGAGCAATGCCTTTCCCGTCAACTGCATGATACATTTTTTCGGAAATTTTTCGCATCTGCGCCAAGGCTTCTTCCGGCACTTTCGCAGGAATGATGATATGCGCATCCTTCTTGGCATCATCGCAAGATTCTGCCCTAGTAACGATTTCTCCTATGCTGCTGATGTGCAGTTTGCCCTTTTTCAGCATGGCACATGCGAATCTGCCACCGTCAATGGCTTCTTCCATAATTACTTTTCTATCATATTTTGCGGCATAACACAAGGCTTTTTCCAGTTCTTCTCTGTTTTTCGCCTTGGAAGCCCCCATAGAGGCACTGGCATTGGCAGGTTTGACGAAACAGGGATAACCCAGTTTTTTCTCTGCCTGACGCATGATTTTTTCCTTTTTTTCTGCCAGAGCTTCCCTATCACACCAGAGAAATTTCGCCATGGGGATTTTTTCCGCCTTGGCAATACGCCTGATGCAAATCCGATTCATAGAAAGGGCAGAAGGCAGAACACCACAGCCCACATAAGGGATTTTTGCCATTTCCAGCAACCCCTGCACCGCGCCGCCTGCCCCATGGAGAGCAGGAATTGCCACATCTACAGGGATTTCCTTATACTTGCCGCCTACCAGCTTCAACAGAGATTTTCTGGAGGCATCGGGGCTTAAGATGGCATCCACGCTGTATTTCTCCCAACGCCCCTCCCGGATGGTATCCACGGAGCCATGACAGATACGCCAGTTTCCGTTCTTTGTGATGCCCACAGGCAAAACGTCGTATTTCTCCTCATCCAAAGCGGCAATCATATCCGCTGCCCACAGACAGGAGATGGCGTGTTCTGGCGACTGTCCCCCAAAAAGCACGACTACGGTCAATTTCTTCATAGGGACCTCCTCTTTTCTTCTGCCTCCCAAAGAGGCTGCAATCCCTATACAGTATATGCGGCGGGGAGTTTTTCCGTGCCTTTTCTTCATAAAAACCTGCTAACAAAAGTCAAGACCTTTTCGCAAGCTTTTTAATGATTTTCAACTAAATAAAAATTCCACGACAATTAGACCGGCTCAAAATCCGGTCTGTTGTTTTCTTGGGTTTATTTTC
>NZ_JADCKK010000106.1:0-3053 GCF_014982935.1 Anaerotignum lactatifermentans
GGATTTTGGCTTTCTTATTTTATTAAGATTTTATTTGTTATGTTTTCTTATGAAGACAGCCGTCGCAATTCCCCTTAAGAAATCAAGGAAAAGGAAAATCAATGTTTTCTTAAGGGGAAGTTGCTTTTGGCTGCCCTTGAAAAATTTTTCTATAGTTTGAATGGATTCGTCTTCTTCATTCGTATTATAATTGAAAATAGAAGAATGGAGGTGTTTCATATGAAAAAATGGTAATCGGTATGTTGGTGGCAGTAGGTGTGTTGTCCATGGGAACTGTAAGTGCTTTTGCGGCAGAACCGGCTTTTCTGAACAGTCGAAACTTTATGGATGCTGACAGAAACGGCATCTGCGATAACTACGAAATAGGCAGCAATGGTCAGTGGTTTGTGGATATGAATGGCGACGGCGTATGTGACAACCGAAGCAGTGCTGGTTTTTACAAAGGCTGTATGGGCAGAAGAATGGGACATAACTGGTAAAGGCAGGTATTTTTTATGCGGAGCGAAGATGAATTGAATCGAGTAATTGCATTGTATTCGGATATGATAAAAAGAATTTGCTTGATTCATCTAAAAAATCACGCAGATACGGAGGACATATTTCAAGGGGTATTCTTGAAGTATGTCCTTAGCTCCGTTGTGTTTGAAAATGATGCCCATGAAAAGGCTTGGTTTATTCGGGTTACTATCAATGCCTGCAAAGATTTGTTAAAAAGCTTTTTTTACAATCGTACCGTTGATCTTACTGAAATGCATGAACAAATTGCAGCTGAAGTTTCTGAAGAGGATACGGCAGTTATTGAAGCAGTTCTACGATTGCCTGAAAAATATCGTAAGGTCATTTACTTACATTATTATGAAGGTTATACAGCTCCAGAAATCAGTGAGATTTTGGGAAAGAATGTAAATACCGTTTATACATATATGCAAAGAGCCAGACAAATGCTGAAAAAAGAGCTGGGAGGTGAATATGATGCAGAATAAGATTCAAAAAGCATTTGGGCAGATTTGTGCTGATGATGCATTGAAAGATACAACGAAAAAGGCTGTATTGGAAAAAGCATATGGGAAGCAGGTAAGAAAGCCTTTTGCAACAAAGCGTATTTATAGCTATGGGCTTCTTGCTTCTTTTGCGTTGTGCTGCATCATTTTCATGGGTAAATATCTTTATTTTACACCTACGGCTGTGATCAGCATTGATGTGAATCCTTCCATCGAGCTAGATGTGAATCGTTTCGATCAAATCATTGGCGTAGAAGGCTATAATGAGGATGGACAAGAATTGGCAGCATCACTGGATGTGTTGTATAAAGATTATGAATCTGCCCTTTCTGAAGTACTGGAAGCCCAATGGATGCAGGATTATCTTCAAGAAGATGAAATGCTTTCCATAGCAGTTGTGCAGACAGAAGAAAAACAGGGGGCAGAAATTCTTGACTATGTGAAAAACTGTACGGGAAAACAGAAAAATACCTATTGTTACTGCTTGGATTCCGAAGATGTTTCCGAAGCACATGCTTTGGGATTGTCTTATGGAAGGTATCGGTGGTATAAAGAAATTACTAAGTATGACCCTCAAATTACACCAGAGGAACTGAATCAGATGTCTATGCGAGAAATCCGAGAGTTATTTTTGTCTGTGAAAGATGGAAATATGCAAAATGAAAATGGCTTGCATCAAGGAAATGGAAATCAATATGGTAGGGGAAATGGAAAAGGTATGCATGCCAGTGATAGATAAGTATGTAAAAGGAAGCATAAATAGTAGACCAACTTTGTTGCTTATGTATTTTTCTAATGAATTGTTGCGCTTATTTTGCTGCCTGATAAATCTTATCTTTAGAGGGAAAAACATGCTGGATGCGTCAGGAACAGAAAAGTCCATACGGATAGGTGCGAATTTTTATGGATTTTGTGTTAGCGAGATATTGCTATAGAATTTAAGGATAATTGATATGCGGGTGATAGTACAGGCATATACAGAACATGAAGGAGGATTTGCAGAAGAAAAAATAAAGAATTCAATCGGGAAAAAAGAGGGAATTTCCATTACATGGGGAATATTAAAAGAAAGAGGATTGTCTGGGACAAGACCACTGTTTTTTACTGACAATGGAGCATATAAAACGCAGAAGGGAAGATGAAAGATGAACAAGAAATTGTGGGAGCAGTACGCAGATTGGAAAGAAAATTACAGATTTGTGGATTTGACACATGAACTTTCTCCGGAAACACCGCACTGGGCTGGTTTTCCTGCTATGGATGTACTGCGTCTGTTTGATTACCCTGTTGGATTCCGTACCCATGAATTCCGTCTGGTAAGCCAGTATGGTACCCATGTAGACGCGCCTGTACATTTCATTCCTGGCGGCAGAGAATTGCAGGATATTGCTGTGGAAGAAATGATCCTGCCTTTGTGCGTCATTGATGTATCTGCAAAAGTAGCGGACAACTGGGACTATGTGACAACAGTTGAAGACATTCAGGAATGGGAAAAGACTTATGGTGAAATTCCTGCAGGTTCCTTTGTGGCAGTGCGTACAGACTGGTCCAAACGGGAAGATATGAACAACTATGATGACGAAGGCAACCGTCATTATCCCGGCTGGAGCATGGAAGCGCTGAAATATCTGGTGGAAACACGCAATATTGCAGCCATCGGTCATGAACCTGCTGATACAGACTCTGCGACCAATGCAAGAGAAAAAGGTTTCCTGTGCGAAATCTATGTATTAGAACAGAATCGTTATCAGGTGGAACTGATGAATAACCTGTCTGAAGTGCCTCCTGTAGGTTCTCTGATTTTCTGCGGTTTCCCCAAAGCGAAAAATGCGGCTGGCTTTACTGCAAGATGTATTGCGATCTGCCCCAAAGACTGATTTTTGTAAATATCATAGACATGATGCCTGTTTTGACGGGTATCATGTCTTTTTTATTGGTGAATCCAATAAAAACCCCCGGCTATGCCGGGGGAATCAGTGAGCTTCAGCTTCAAGCAAAAACCTCCTATGCTATAATTATCTTGAGTCCGCCAAGACACAAGAAAGCATAGGA
>NZ_JADCKK010000107.1:0-3017 GCF_014982935.1 Anaerotignum lactatifermentans
AGAAAATAAACCCAAGAAAACAACAGACCGGATTTTGAGCCGGTCTAATTGTCGTGGAATTTTTATTTAGTTGAAAATCATTAAAAAGCTTGCGAAAAGGTCTTGACTTTTGTTAGCAGGTTTTTATTTCAATATTGTTGTAATACAGCTGTTTTAACAGTATAAAACTATAACAAAACAAAAATAAAAGGAGGATTTTTATGGGAAAGATTATTGCAGTGACAAACCAGAAGGGCGGCGTAGGAAAAACAACGACTTGTGGCAATTTAGGTATTTGTTTGGCAAAGGAAGGGAAGAAGGTACTTTTAATTGATGCCGATCCACAAGGCAGCTTGACAATCAGTATGGGTTATCCGCAGCCAGATCAGCTGGAAGTATCTCTGGCAACAATTCTTGGAAAAGTAATCAAGGAAGAAGAAATTATGCCAACAGAAGGAATTTTACACCATGAGGAAGTCATTGATATTTTGCCGGGAAACATTGAACTTTCCGGTTTGGAAGTTTCTCTGGTAAATGTCATGAGCAGGGAACAAATACTGAAACAATATGTGGATATGGTAAAGGATCAGTATGATTATATTATCATTGATTGTATGCCATCTCTGAGTACACTGACCATTAACGTGCTTTCCTGTGTAGATAGTGTCATCATACCGGTACAGGCGGCTTATTTGCCGGTAAAAGGCTTAGAACAGCTTATCAAAATCATTTCAAAGGTAAAACGACACTTAAACCCTAAAATTGAAATTGAAGGTATTTTGATTACAATGGTGGATAGCAGAACGAATTATGCAAAGGATATTACAACAATGCTGCGAGAAGCTTATGGAAGAAATATAAAAATTTTTGAAAATCATATTCCGATGTCTGTAAGAGCACAGGAGGCTTCTACACAAGGAATAAGTATTTTTCGTCATGATCCAAAAGAAAAAGTTGCACAAGCCTATCAGACACTGACAGAGGAGGTAATAGGAAGTGAAAAATGGTGTAAGCAATATTAAACTGACAAGCTATGATGATTTGTTTGGTACAAATGATGCGGAACAACAAGGAAAAAGCGTTATAGAAGTAGATGTTTCGGAGCTACACGAATTTCCAGACCACCCTTTTCGTTTTGAGATGGATGCAGAGATGCAGGAACTGATGGAAAGTGTAAAAAAGTATGGAGTCCTGGAACCAATTTTGGTTCGAAAGAGAACACAAGGTGGATATGAAATCATATCCGGGCATAAAAGAACATCAGCCTGCAAAGCAATTGGACAAAATGTCATTCCGGGAGTAGTAACAGATTGCGGTGATGATGAAGCAACGATATTGATGGTGGATTCTAATATTTATCGAAGAAATATTCTTCCCAGTCAGAAAGCAAAAGCCTATAAAATGAAATATGAGGCACTGAAGCATCAAGGGGTACAAAATGGTTTACATACGCTGGAACAGATGGGAGAGGCTTTTGGTGAAAGCGGGAAGACAGTACAGCGATATATTTGGCTTTCCAGATTGAGTGATGATTTATTGGAATTGTTGGATCGCAAAAAAATGGGTATTGTCCAAGGAATTGCCCTTTCATTTCTAAATCAGGAAGAGCAGGACTGGATATTAGATATCATAGTGGACGAAAAGGTACAAATCAGTACAAAAGCAGCAAAATTGTGTAAAGAGTGTGCACAGAGCGGAACATTGACGCAAGAGAAGGCAAAAGAATTTTTACTAGATAGTCAAAAGAAAAAATCGGATGCACTCTCGATCAATAGGAACAGGCTGAAATCATATTTTCCGTCTTCATACAGCAATGAGGATATAGAAAAAGTCATTTTTCAACTTTTGGAGGAATGGCAGCAGCGAACAGGAGGTGGAGAGGTTGGGCAAGGAAGAAGTATTTGACTATTACTATGGAACAGAGGCAGAACAATTTTCATTTTTCAGAATACCTCGTGTTTTGATACAAGATCCAAGATTCAAACAGGTGTCAACGGATGCAAAGTTGCTTTATGGATTGATGTTGGACAGAATGTCCTTGTCTATGAAAAATGGATGGCTGGACGAAGAAAATAGAGTCTATATCATTTATACGCTGGAAAATATCATGGAGGATTTAAACTGCGGAAAAGATAAAGGTGTAAAAATATTGGCAGAGTTGGATACTGTAAAAGGTATCGGCTTGATCGAAAGAAAGAAAAGAGGGCTGGGTAAGCCCTCTATTATTTTTGTAAAGAACTTCGCGAGCTTAGTAACAGAGAAGGAAGAAGATAGTATAAAAATTGTGAATGAAATCCAGAGTTCGGAAGAACCGAAGTCTGAGAAGTTAAGTGTCAGAAGTCCAGAGTTCGGAAAAACCGAAGTCTTGCCTTCGGAAAAACAGCAGTCAGGAGTCCTGGAAAACGGAAGTTTGGACTTCGGAAAAATAGAAGAAAATTATAACAAAGATTTTAATTATAATGAGTTCAGTTATACAGAAAGGAATCATAATAATCCCATCAATCTATCAGAGGTTGATGGGATTGATTGCTATATGGCTCTAATCAAAGATAATATTGAATATGATTACTATAAAAAACATGGAAATATTGGAGAAAGTGAACTTGTAGAAGAGTTATATCAGCTGATTTGTGATGTAGTTTGTGTAAAAAGAAAGTTTATTACTATCGGAGGAGATAAAATTCCATACGAACTTGTAAAATCTAAATTTTTAAAGATAAAGCAGCCTCATATTGAATACGTTTTGGAAAGCATGAAGAAAGTATCCTCACAGATTCATAATATACGGGCTTATTTGCTTACTACACTTTACTATGCGCCAAGTACTATGAATTACTACTATCAGCAGGAAGTGCAAAAAGATATGTATGGAAATGGGTGACAGGAACTTCTGGACATAATGTCCAAAAGCAAAAGTCCAGCGGTGATATGTCAAGATAAAAACAATATTGAAAGATATACTTTCAGCTATGTTTCAAAAAGACAAAAACACCCACCTAAGCCCTGCAAATCGTATTTTTGAAAAATGAGCAGGGTTA
>NZ_JADCKK010000108.1:0-2843 GCF_014982935.1 Anaerotignum lactatifermentans
GGGGTGACTAGAACTTTTGCCTGATTGACACTGGGACAATTATATCATGGGTTTAATGAAGCCTATTGAACAAAGTAACTATTAAATTTTATATAAGAATAATGGTATCTAAAGATACTATACGAGGAGTTTATATCATGTTTTTTCCAAAAAAAATATATTGCAGAGTCTTTCAGGAAGTTTTCCATATGGCAATTCCTTTTCTGCCTTATCGAAAGCCAGCTCTGCTCCATCATACAGACGCATTGGTTCCTCTATTCCAACGAAAAGGCATTTCCCGTATCCTGCTGGTGACTGACCCTGTCGTAAAAGGAAATCAGTTCACATATCCGTTGGAAACGGCTCTGAAACAGGCGGGCATTGGCTGCATTGTTTACGACCAGACTGTATCCAATCCTACTACCGATCAGGTGGAAGAAGCCCGTGCATTATACAACGCCCATCACTGTCAGGCAATCATCGGTTTTGGCGGCGGTTCTTCCATTGACTGTGCCAAAGCTGTAGGTGCACGGATTGCCCGTCCCAGAAAAACATTGGACAAAATGGAAGGTATTTTGCAGGTATGGAAAAAGATTCCTTTGCTCATTGCCATTCCTACCACCGCCGGCACAGGCAGTGAAACCACATTGGCAGCGGTCATTACCGACAGCCGTACCCGGCACAAATATCCCATCAACGACTTTGTGCTCATTCCTAGATATGCTGTCCTTGACCCAGAAGTCACAAGAGGGCTTCCGCCTGCCGTTACGGCAAGTACAGGCATGGACGCATTAACCCATGCTGTTGAGGCTTTCATCGGCGGTTCTACCACCAAAGAAACCAGACATGATGCCATCAGTGCCGTAAAGCTGATTTTTACTTATCTACCCAAAGCCTATGCCGATGGCAATGATATGAATGCCCGTCGCCATATGCTCCACGCAGCTTATTTTGCAGGAAACGCCTTCAGCAAATCTTATGTAGGCTATGTTCATGCAGTTGCTCATTCCTTAGGCGGACGATATAACACACCTCACGGTCTTGCTAATGCCGTATTGCTGCCCTACGTTTTGCAGGCTTACGGCAGGCATGCTTACCGAAAACTCCATCGTCTGGCTGTGGCAATTGGAATTTCAGACCCCATGGAAAGCCATAGAGCTGGTGCGGAAAAATTCATTCAAGCAGTACGGGATTTACAGGATCTTCTGGATATTCCCAGAAAACTGCCAGAAATCCGTGCAGAGGATATTCCTTCTCTTGCCAAAAAAGCAGACCATGAAGCCAATCCCCTGTACCCCGTTCCAAAGCTTATGAACGCAAAAGAATTACAGCGTTTTTACTATGATATTATGGAGGACTAAACTATGAATAAAGCAGATACCACCCATTTGATACAAAAACAAAAGGCTTTTTTCGCCACAGGAAAAACCCATTCCCTTGCCTTTCGTATGCACGCACTGGCAATGCTGAAAAGAGCCATTGAAATCCACGAAAAAGAAATCCACGCTGCATTGGAAGCAGACCTGGGCAAAAGCCCTTTTGAAAGCTATATGTGCGAAACAGGCATGTGTCTGGCAGAAATCACTTATCAGATGAAACATCTGAAAAAATTCGCCTCTCCCAGACGGGTAAAAACACCTCTGGCACAGTTTCCCGCAAAAAGCTATGTGCAGCCCAGCCCTTACGGCGTCACACTGATTATGAGTCCATGGAACTATCCTTTTCTGCTGACCATCGAACCCTTGGTGGACGCACTGGCAGCAGGGAATACGGCTGTTGTAAAGCCCAGTGCTTATTCTCCCTATACATCCGCATTGATACAGGAATTGCTGGAAGAATGTTTTGACCCCGCCTATGTAGCTGTTGTTACTGGCGGCAGAAAAGAAAACAGCTTCCTTTTGGAACAGCCCTTTGACTATATTTTCTTTACAGGCAGTCAGGCTGTTGGAAAAGAAGTCCTGCGCCATGCAGCAGAGCATCTGACGCCTGTCACGCTAGAATTGGGCGGCAAAAGCCCCTGTATTGTAGACAGCACAGCCAATGTAAAACTGGCGGCAAAACGCATTGTGTTCGGCAAATTTTTGAATTGCGGTCAGACCTGCGTAGCACCTGATTACATCTATTGCCATGAAAGCAAAAAAGAAGAATTGGTCAGCGAACTGAAAAAACAGATCATGAAGCAATTCGGAAAACATCCTTTGGAAAATCCCAATTACGGCAAGATCATCAATGAAAAACACTTCCATCGTCTGCAAAACCTGCTCCATGCTTCTCAGCATGTTTGGGGCGGTCAGTGCGATGCCAGTGAATTACGTATTGCGCCTGCCGTTTTAGATAAGGTTACTTGGGACGATGCTGTTATGCAGGAAGAAATCTTTGGTCCTTTGCTTCCCATTCTGACCTATGGTCATATGCGGGATGTGATAAAGACCATCAACGAAAAACCGCATCCCCTTGCTCTGTATCTGTTCTCTGAAAGTCCCAAAACCATTGGAGCAGTCACAAAACATTGTCAGTTCGGCGGCGGCTGTGTCAATGACACTATCATCCATCTGGCAACCAGTGAAATGGGCTTCGGTGGTGTGGGTGCCAGCGGTATGGGATCTTACCACGGAAAAACTGGTTTTGATACATTCTCACATTTCAAAAGCATCGTAGACAAAAAGACATGGCTGGATCTGCCTATGCGCTATCAGCCTTATCAAGACCTTTATGCATCTATGATTCGTATGTTTTTAAAATAAATCATAACCACGCCTAAAAGACGTGGTTTGCACTAGCCCTATAAGGGCTTATTAAGAGCCAGCGCCTAAATGACGCTGGCTTTCACTTCGTTCAAGCCTTGGTGGTATGATTATCTGCTA
>NZ_JADCKK010000109.1:0-2536 GCF_014982935.1 Anaerotignum lactatifermentans
GCCCGGCACCCACAGACTGACGTTCGGATTAGCCCGACGGATTTCCTCGTAGCCCAGGTTATGGGTACGGGCGATATCGAGGAGCGTATCCGCCTCGTTGTCTACCACTACCTTATAGGCCTCACCAATCAGGTCACCGTATTCAGGCAACCTGTAGTGGCCCAGTGGCCACTCCCCTGTTTCTTCAGCAAGCACAGGTGAAGTGCTCAGCAGCGTAGCAACAAGCAACGCGCCTAGGGTGCGTTAACAATTGCTGATGGAGATCGGGCTGATTTAGAATATCAGCATTTTTCGGTGATCTATGCCTCGGCTAATGCTACGTGATGACCAATGGGAGCGCATCGAGCACATGCTCCCCGGCAAAGCTTCAGATCGCGGGGTGACGGCCAAGGACAATCGCTTGTTCGTGGAAGCCGTCCTGTGGATCGCCCGGACAGGCGCTCCCTGGCGTGATCTGCCCGACGCCTTCGGTCGCTGGCACACTGTCTACATGCGCTATAACCGGTGGTCTAAGAAGGGGGTCTGGCAGCAGGTTATCGACACATTAGCCGATGATCCCGACATGGAGCAGCTGATGATAGATGGCAGTATCGTCAAAGTTCATCAGCATGGGGCGGCAAAAAAACGGCTCAGAGCACCGAAGCCATGGGGAAATCGCGTGGGGGATTGAGCACCAAGATCCACGCGGCGGTCGATGCCCTCGGCAACCCGGTACGGCTAATCCTCACACCGGGCCAAGCGTCTGAGTACGGAGCCGCCCCAGCGTTACTGGCGGGCTTTTCTCCAGCGGCGGTGCTTGGCGACAAGGGGTATGATTCCACCGCTTTGAGGGACATCATTCGAGCGGTGGGCGCCGAGCCGGTGATTCCGCCGAGAAAGAATCGCTTGGAATGCCCCGAGATAGATTGGCACTGTTACAAGGATCGCAACCTGGTAGAAAGGTTCTTCCAGAAAATCAAGCAGTTCAGGCGGCTGGCAACACGCTATGAGCGACTGGCGAGAAACTACCAGTCGCTACTCAACCTTGTATCCGCCGTCATATGGCTGGCCTAATTGTTAACGCTCCCGTAACTATTCAGCACCGGTTGGCTGAGTCGGGGCTTCTTGCTGCATGAAGGCTGGCACCTCCCCCGCAAACAGTTGCTCCAGTGCGGTATGCGCCGCCACCCCTTGCTTGACGGCGGTCGAGAGGAAGCTGCGCATCCGGCAGAAGATCTCCGCCCCCTCCCAGGAGCGGAAACAGCCCGAGATTTTCTGCTGGACCTTGGTCATTCGCAGATCGCGTTCCCCCTGGTTGTTGGTGAAGGGAGCGGCAGGGTCGTCGAGGAAGCGCAACACGTCGTCCTCGTACGCCTGGAGGCGTTCCAGGAGGTTGCGCGGCTTGGTGCGCTTGGCCCGGCCTCGCGTTCCAGGTGGCGGTTTCACCGGCGGGGGGCACTCGGCGTCCCCTTTCGCCAGGCAATCTCGATAGCGCTGCCGCCAGGCTCGGGTCTCATCGGCCGAGAGGCAGCCGTCGGCCACCTCCACGGCGCGATGCATCTCCAACAACAGGTCATGCAAGGCCTTGGCCCATGCCTGGCCATCGTTCTCCCAGGCCGCTGTCAGCTCCCGAAGGTGGTGCGCATTACAGAGCGCGTGCCGGCAATCCGGATAGCGGTAGTAGGGCTTCCAGTGATCATGCACCAGCACGCCACGCACGAAGGGCAATACGCCGATGGCGTCCATCGCTTCCTGGCCGCGCTTGGGGTGCGGGGCCAACCAGGTCAGGGCCTCGTTGGAGGCGCTGTGTAGCCAGTAGCGTTTGCCACCGACCTGCATTCCGGTTTCATCGGCATGGACGGTGGCTGCTTCACGTAGCGCCGGGATCACCCACTCGGCGAACGCCTCGGCCCGCTGGTAGGCCTCCTGGTTGAAGGCGAACAGGGTGCCGGTGCTCAGCGACAGGCCGCACTGCGAGGTGAGCAACTCGCGGATACGCGCATAGGGCAACAGCTGATACGGGGAGAGATAGACGACATGCGCCTAGAGGCGAGGGCCATACTGGATGGGGCGAGTCACGCCCTCGGGGAATGGCGCCACGTAGCGTTGCCCCTGATCATCTTCGAGGACCTCAGCCTGATATTCGGTGACCACGGCCTGGATTACGATGTCCTGCACTTGGCGCGTTTCGACGCCGACCGGGCGGTAAGAACGCCCCTTGGGGAGTTGCCGACGATCGACACGGAGCTTGACCACCTCGTCGGGGTCCGTCACCGGCGCCAACGTCTTACCCTCATGCCCTGGCTGTCCGCCGGGGCGCCGCTCGCCTTTGGCGCGCGAGCGGCGCTGGCGATTGGGATCCTGGGACGGTGGCTTGCTGCTGTTGCGGCTACTGGTGGCCAGGCGATCGGCCATGAGCTTGACCAGCAGCATCAGCACATCGATGGCGGCACGCAGCGACGGCGAGACCGTCTGGTCTTCCTTGAGCTGCTGCCGGACCCGCTCCAGGGCCTCGTCGACGTTGATATCGCTGATGGTCATATCGCCGCATAGGTGT
>NZ_JADCKK010000011.1:0-69636 GCF_014982935.1 Anaerotignum lactatifermentans
AAAATATTTAGGCTTGAACACCCTTATTTTACAACAAGGACGATGCTTTTTGCTTAAGCTTTAATCTCACCCGCAGAGCGGGCGGTTGTTAAAGGCTGCTTTGCAGCCTTCAGCACTAAAGTAATAATACAAAAACAGCGGCAGTTGCCTGCCGCTGTCTGATTTCTATGAACTTAATGGATATCTACCCAAGATTCATAGCTGTTCTGATCTGCTCTTGTATAGTCATGACCATTTGCCGCTTCCATCATGGAGCCATATGCCCAGTGACCAAAGCTCAGATCGCTGAATGTACGCAGTTCATCCAGATGATCCATCATAAAGGACATATCTGCTGCACGGTTTTCCATACGGTTGATGACACTGGTTACTTCCGCACGAGTAATGTAACGGTCGGGACCAAATGTGCCGTCGGGATAACCGCTGATCCAGCCATTCTGTGTTGCGCCTGCAATTGCGCCATAGTACCACATATTCTGAGGTACGTCAGGGAAACTGCAAGCTGTACCTTTTTCAGCATTTGCAAAATTCATCGACATGGTAACAAATTCTGCACGAGTAATAGACGCATCAGGTTTGAATGTACCATCGGGATAACCGCTGATAACGCCCTTTCCTGCAAGAGTCATAACTGCTTTCGCATACCACTGGTTTGCAGGAACGTCTGTAAATGCTTTCGCATCGCCGGTTTTATCTGTCAGCAGGTTATAGAACATTGTCGCTGCTTCTGCACGGGTGATGGTCTTATCGGGACCAACAGTGCCATCGGGATAACCGCTGATGTATGCGCTGTGGCTTTCTGTTTCCGCGTCTTTCCATACAGCATAAAGGTCTACACTGCTGCCTGGCATACGGAAGGTATCGCCTACTTTGTAGTCTACTTTGCCGTCTTCTTCCAGACTCCAGCCTGCCAGTACTTTGCCAACAGGTGAAGTGAATACGTTACCTTTTACAGTAACTGTTTCACCGGGGATGAATTTTCCGTCTTTTTCGGTTTCGTCATCGTTGTGATAACGAACGTAGTAGGTGTTGGAAGTGTGGCTGCCACCGGAGGATGAACCACCGTCAGATTCTTCGCCTTCCCATACAAGGGCAAAAGGACTGAAACCGCCGGAACCAATTTTAAAATCAATATGATCGTCCAGTTTCGTGAATGTTACAGGACTTACTGTGCAGTTTGCAATATTTCCTGCTACTTCATTGCTGGACATATCACGATGAAGATCTTCAAAATGCAGAAGTTCAAAATCTGTTGTCTTGTCTGTACCTTCTGGATAAGGCCAGTAAACAGTTACATCATTAGATGCTTTCACCCATGTATTACCATTATGTCTGTCTACTAAATCCAGATATTTCAGATCGAATGCATAATTGTCATAGGCGTTTTGTAATTCTTCTTTTGCACGTTCTTTTAAAAGATTGGAGCGATTGCTTTCAGAAGCTGTATTTTCGATAATGCCATCAAACAGCAACGCAATGCCTTCTTCGCTTGCTAATACATCGCCTTCATTGATGGTAAACTTTGTACCCGCTTCTGCCGTTACTGCGGGTTTTCCTTCAGAAAGAGTAGGCTGTTCAGAAATATCTGCATATTCTACTTGACTGGTTGTACCACGCACATGCAGTTTACCTGTTTGATTCTTAATCTGAACACCTGTTTTTTCAACATTATCTACCCAAACGCGAATATCTCCAACATCGCCCTTGTAAATACTCATGTCCAAAGTCTGATTCAAAGCTTCACCAACATTGAACTGGTCACTGATAACTTTGGAACCGTCCGCTTTTGTGAATTCTACACGAACAGGATCTTGGTTCGTAGCTGGAACTAATTTATAAACGTGATCAGATACTCCATCATAAGGTTCGACTGTCCAAGTTTTACCACTATCGCTTTCTTTAAAAGTAATCTTTCCTGCATCAGTTATTCCTTTAGGCAAATCGAAAATAAATCCTGGTTCGGGCAAAGAATTGCTTGTCTTAATATGTCCTTCGTCATCAACTACAGTACCTTCATAACCATCTTCACCGCCCATGTAAATAGTCAGATCTGCAGGTGTAACTGTCAGATAATATACACCTGTTGTCACAAAATACAGCGCATATGCCTGACCCGGAGTCAATCCATTTAAGGTAATATCAATATTTTCTTTATTTTCCAGTTCAACAAAAGTCACATCACTTGTAACTGTTGTCCCATCCTCACTAACAGGAACATATGCCACATATAAACCAATGCCTTTATAAACACTGTATGGTCTGTTTACTGTAAAATGGAAATCACTAGATTCTTGAGTACGGAACCAAAGCCCACTACCCGCAATTTGCCATACTTCATTTTTTTCTTGACCTTTTGCTGTAGCAGCTCCCTGCACACTATTCTTCAAAGTGCTGTTCGGCTGACCAAGTGATACAGCAGGATAAGTATCATCTAATGTGATAGTGCCAAAACTCAAATAAACAGATTTCTTTCCCTGCAATACATCGGAAGCAATAAAAATATTTTCATTCGCATCTTTTGCAGAGCCACCGGTTGCAGAAATCTGATAGCTCGTACCATTATCGCTAATCGTACCACCATTCAGTTGCACAATGGATTCACCAGTTACTGTGTATTTAACGCCAGACGTGTTATTTGAAATGGTGCCGCCATTCATAATAAACTGAACACCTTTATATTCAGTTTTCCCCGTTACTTCTACACCGACATTATTCTTTTCAATAGTACCACCATTCATTGTAAACAAGGAGCCATTATTAACGCGCACAGCAACACCGCTACCCAATAAAGCTGCTGATTTTGTGCCGGAAATCACTGCGCCTTCTTCCATGACAACTTCTGGACGACCACCGCTCTGATTTGCAATATAAATTGCAGTACCTTTATTGTTAATGATATGTCCTCTGATTGTATATCTGGAACCGTTATTGGTATACAATACCTGTCCATCTTTCCAACCATCTTCCGATACACAATCTTTTACCACACCAGTAAGACCAATTTCAATATGCCCATACCAGGAACGCATAACAGGGTTATTTTCAACATTACTTACAGTACCGTTGATCAACGCTTTGTGTTGATAATCATTATTAAAGTCATCCATATATACAGCAGAAATTCCTTTGATATTATCAATGGTGGCTCCATCTTTCATATCTAAATCACTGCCATACATACCAACAACAGAACCTTGACTTGCATTAACATTGAAATCTTTAACCTGGCAATCAGCTTTCAATACGATATCAGAATCTCCACGTCCGTGAACTGCTATACCAGTATTTCCCTGCCACATATCTTTATCCGCTTTGATATTAGAAATGATACCATCAATGTCAGCACTGCCACCATCTACATAAAACGCACGACCAGTTACATCGTAAATTTTTGCGTCTTTTTCCATATCTACATGAGTTCCCTGAACCCATACTGCACCAGCAGAACCGTTGCTACCTGTATCACCTTTAATTCTATCAGTAACAGTATCGTCGCAGATTTTAGAACCGCTTTCCATGGTCAATGTCGCACCACCTGTGACACGAACCGCGGACATACCACCAAAATCTTTCAAAACAGCACCTTCGCCGAGAATGATTTCAGCAGTATCATTACCATTTCCATAGCCTGCTACAATGGCATCCTGAACATACTTGACGTTATCTTTTACTTCACCTTCAGGAACATCTCCGCTAATCGCCTGTGCAAAAACTTCCCCTTCATGTTTACCAGCATCATCCAAGAAGATATTTTCCAATCTCAATGTTACACCTTTTCCCTGTGGTGCTGTCACTTCAATCATCGCAGGATTATATGTACTTCTTGCATCATCCTGAATTGTTTTAAAATCCTCTCCACGAGTGATTGTATTACCATTCCCATTGATGGTAATGTTTTTATGAACTTCTGCCTCGTCGGTAATACGTGCACATTCTGTTGCATCAATATCATTCAACAATTCAATAGTAATGTCTGTTTCTTGACTTTTGTTTGCCTCAGCAACCGCAGCTGCCAAGGAATCATAATTGCCGTTTTCACCAACAGTTAAAGTATCTCCTGCTTTGGGTGCTCGCAAAGGCATTTCTTCTACTTCACATTCCCCTTCATGATCAGAAGGCAGAATACAGCCATCTTCATGTTCTCTTTCCGGCTGTTCATCTTCTGTCTTTTCTGCTGGTGCTGTCACGCAGTCACCCTCATGATCGGAAGCCAATGTGCAGCCGTCTTCGTGCACGCTTTCCTGTTCTGTCACACAATCTCCTTCATGATCAGGAGCCAGTATGCAGCCTTCTGCATGTACTTTTTCCGGCTGGGTTTCTTCTACATTTTCTGTCGGTGTTGTCACACAATTCCCTTCATGGTCAGGAGCCAATATGCAACCCTCTTCATGTACCCTTTCCAGCACTTCTTCTGTAATCGCCTTTTCCGACGCTTCATTTTCCCCTGTTTCTGCTGCATATACCCCCTGAGGTATCACCATAGCAACAGCCACAAGAAAAGCAAATGCCCGCCGTTTCCATAGTCCTTTCTTCATACCTTTCCTCCTTCTACTCTTTTCTTGACTCTCTTCTAAAAAACCTCTTCTCATAAATCACGCCCTTCCCAAGCCGCTGTCACATCATCTGCTTCCAGCAGCTTTTCATAATACTGCAAAAGTATAATAGAAATGTTTTCCTGTAATTCCTGTTGCGTCCGTTCGTATAAACCACGCAAACAACTCGGGGTTGCTTTTTCAGGCTTTACACCTGCAGACTGACACAACTGTTTCATGGAGGTATTGACTGCAACGCGATGCAGTTCTCCGCCTCTTTGCGCAACAAAAATTGGACCCTGACGAATCCCATTACGCGCACAATATGCCAACAGTTCTTTTTGCAGACCTGATGGTACCACAATCTTTCTGACATTTTCCCCCGTCGTAATTTCTCCTCTACCCTTTTTGATAAAACCAACGGTGACCTGAGGAAATTCTCTCAAAGAAACGCCTAGAACACAAATGGTCTTCATAATAAAATAAATTTGTTCTTTATTCATCTGTCTTGCAGCCTGAAGCAACCGAATATATTCACCACGACTTAAAACTGATTTTTCGACTTCTTCCAAACGAATGCAGGATACTTGCCAATTTCGTTCTCCAGCAAAATTCAAAAACTGGTTGATCACTGTCAGCCTACAGTTAATGGTACGCACTGCCAAAACCTTTTCTTCCTGCATATATTCTTTCCATTGCTGCAACGTTTCCTTATGTAATGTGGTATCTGGCAACAGCCATTTTCGCAAAGCCAGCAATATCCGCCGATATTCTGCAATTGTTTCTGGTTTATTTCCGGCTTCTATCTTCTTCTGTAAAAATGCATTGATGTTTCCGACTGTTAATCTAATTTCTTCCATTCATTCTCACTTGTTTAAAACAAAATTTCCCTTCTGTAATATATTATTTTTTTGTTATATGTGAAGATTGTCGAATTTTCTTGACATATTGCGAAAAATGGTGCCGCTTTATTGTAAAAATAAAAAAAGACATAAAAACAAAAACCGATAAAAAATTTTTTCTGAAAATTATGCAATCGGTCTTATTTTTGTGTCTAATACTTGCCATTGTATGTAAAAAATGTTATATTTTAAATATGTAACTTCACCTCGGGCTGTAGCATTTGATATTTTTTATAACAGAAGGGAAATTCTGTTATAAAATCAATTTCATTTTTTCTAATTTTTCTTGGTGTTCTCGTCCACTTTCCATAATATAAATTCTTGTGGTCTCTATATTGCTGTGCCCCAGCAAATCTGCCAATTTGGCAATATCTTTTTCCAAACTATAAAACGTACGAGCAAATAAATGGCGTAAATTATGCGGAAATACCTTTTGCGGATTTACTTGCGCATCTTTACAGAGCTTTTTCATATCTGACCAGATATTACAACGATTTAACGGACGTCCTGTTCTAGTGCGAAATACCACTCCTGCTGTGATTCCTTTTTCTTTCACATAATGTTTCAGTTTCCGCTGCAGCTCCCCTGGCAGAAAAATCACACGCCGTTTGCCTTTGCAGTTCACCTCTGCTCTTCCTTTTTTTAAAGAATCCATTGTAATATACTGCAGTTCAGACACGCGAATTCCGGTGGCACATATGGTCTGAATGACTAAGGACAATCTTTGATTCCCCTTTTTTTCTGCAGCATGCACCAAACGAGCATACTCAGCTTTTGTCAATTCTTTCTCTTCTTTGGCAAATATCTCCTTCTGAATCCGCAACAACTTCATGCGCAGATCATATCTGCCAAAAAAACAAAAAAAGCCATTGGCAGCGACCAATCTACCATTGACACAAGCAGGACAATATTTTTGTTCTAATTTCGCTTTCCATGATATCAGTTCTTCCTTGCTTTCGTTTTTCCCTGATAAAAAAGTCAGCAGTTCATATAATTCCCGTTTATATTTTTCCAATGTACCTGTACTTTTCTCCTGTTCTTTCAGATAGTGTAAATAAATTTCAATATTTTTTTGATTCAGACAATTTGCATTCATGTCAATCCCTCCTTAATCTACAGTCTGCAATATATCTCGTAAAAAATACATTGTAAAATTATTTCACCACAAATCTTTCTGTATATATTCGACAGCGTTATGCTATATAATTGTACAAAAAGGAGGACATAACTCCTTTTTTGTGGTATGATATCAAGAAAGACATTTGTCTTATTTTAACCTATATAGGAGGGAACCTTATGGAAAAAACATTTTGGAATCGCGTCAATAACAAAGAACTGCTTGAACAGGTGAGCGAAGGAAAAGAAGTCATCTGGATCAACGAAAACCAGGAAAAAACTGCTGATGCATTGGCAAAAATCAACATCACAATGGCAGATATTGACGATGCAGAAGCAAGATTGGCTCGTTTTGCGCCATTTATCAAGAAAGTCTTTCCTGAAACAGAACCTCAGAACGGCTTAATTGAATCTCCTCTGACCGAAATCCCTCATATGCAAAAACAGTTGGAAGAAGAATATACCACCTCCATTCCCGGACGTTTATTCTTAAAACAGGACAGCCATCTGGCAATTTCTGGCTCCGTCAAAGCAAGAGGCGGTATTTATGAAGTATTAAAACATGCAGAAGATCTGGCATTGGAACACGGAAAAATTAAACTGACAGATGATTATTCCGTATTTGCCTCTCCTGAATTCAAGGAATTTTTCAGCCAGTTTAAAATTCAGGTTGGTTCCACCGGCAATCTGGGCATGAGCATTGGCATCATGAGTGCAGCTCTGGGTTTCCATGTTATCGTACATATGTCTGCTGATGCGAAACAGTGGAAAAAAGATCTCCTTCGTCAGCGCGGTGCAGAAGTCATCGAATACAATGATGATTACAGCAAAGCCGTAGAAGTAGGCAGAAAAAATTCTGACGCTGATCCTTCCAGTTATTTTGTAGACGATGAAAACTCTGTAACACTGTTTCTTGGCTATGCCGTTGCCGCAAAGCGCATCCAGAAGCAGTTTGCAGAAAAAGGCATCACTGTGGATGCAGATCATCCTCTGTTTGTTTACATTCCCTGCGGTGTAGGCGGTGCCCCCGGCGGCGTTGCTTTCGGCTTCAAACAGCTTTTCGGCGACAATGTTCATGTTTTCTTCATCGAACCCACACAGGCACCTTGTATGCTGGTTGGTATGGCTTCCGGTCTGCAAAACGAAGTTTCCGTACAGGACTTTGGTCTGAGCGGTCAGACTCATGCCGATGGTTTGGCAGTTGGTCGTGCTTCCGGTTTTGTAGGCGGCGTCATGAAAAACCTGCTCTCTGGTATCCTTTCTCTGGAAGACTATCACATTTACGATCTCATGCGTGACATCGTTAATACAGAAGACATCTTTCTGGAACCTTCCGCATGTGCATCCTTCTGGGGTCCTATTCAGCTGAAATCCCCCGAAATGCAGGCATATATCGAAAAAATGGGTCTGAAAGACAAAATGGCAAATGCTGTACATATTCCTTGGGCAACAGGTGGCAGTCTGGTTCCTGCGGAAATCCGTGAAGAATATATGCATACACATCTGAAATAAAATCTAATTCCAGATAACATCATTAAAACAAAAAGCCAGAAATCTATGGAGAAAATCCATAAATCTCTGGCTTTTTTCTTTCTAATTAAATTTTATTTCTGAAACAGACCTGTAAAATCAAATGTTGCAAAATAATCCGCGGGTGTTTCTGCACGGCGCAGCAGTTTCACATCGCCGTTTTCGCAAAGGAGCAATTCGGCAGAGCGGAGTTTGCCATTATAGTTATATCCCATGGAATGTCCATGAGCACCTGTATCGTGGATATAAATCAAATCTCCCATGTCGATCTTCGGCAGCATACGATCAATGGCAAATTTATCGTTGTTTTCGCAAAGACCGCCTGTGATATCATACTTATGGTCACAAGGCGCATCTTCTTTGCCCAGTACAGCGATATGGTGGTAAGCACCATACATAGCGGGACGCATCAGGTTGGCAGCGCAAGCATCCAGACCGATATATTCTTTGTAGATATGTTTTTCATGGATGGCTTCCGCAACCAGTGCACCATAAGGTGCCAGCATATATCTGCCCATTTCTGTGAAGATAGCCACATCATCCATGCCGGCAGGCACCAGCACTTCTTCGTATACTTTACGTACGCCTTCGCCGATTGCCATGATATCGCAGCCTTCTTCATCAGGATGGTAAGGAATACCTACACCACCAGAAAGGTTGATAAAGGCAATGTGAATATCCAGTTCATTTTTCAGTTCCACTGCCAGTTCAAAGAGAATCTTGGACAGCATAGGATAATACACATTGGAGCTTGTGCTGCTGGCAAGGAAAGAGTGAATACCGAAGTGTTTCGCACCTTTTTCTTTCAGCATGCGGAAAGCTTCTTTCATCTGTTCCTTTGTCATGCCGTATTTGGCATCGCCAGGGTTGTCCATGATTTCATTGCTTACCTGGAATACACCGCCAGGATTGTAACGGCAGCATACGGTTTCAGGAATTGGCGCAATTTTTTCAAAGAAAGGAATATGGGTAATATCGTCAAAGTTGATGATAGCACCCAGTTTCGCTGCCAGAGCAAAATCTTCCGCAGGTGTCACATTGGAAGAAAACATAATCTGGTGTCCTGTTACGCCTACCGCTTCTGCAATCTGCAATTCTGTATAAGAAGAACAGTCTGCGCCACAGCCTTCTTCTTTCAGGATCTGCAAAATGCCGGGAGTAGGGGTTGCCTTCACGGCAAAATATTCTCGAAATCCTTTATTCCAGGAAAAGGCGCGGTTTACCGCACGAGCATTTTCCCGGATGCCTTTTTCATCATAAATATAAAAAGGTGTTGGATAAGTTTTCTTGATTTCCTGTATCTGTTCCAGTGAAACAAAAGGTTTTTTCATTTGTCTATCTCCATTTCTGCAAAATTTGATACAATTATATCAAATAATATCTGTAATTTCAACGACGATTCCCTTTTTTCTCCTCCTTTATCCACAGATAAAAAACCATTTTCTTTTCTTCGATACCCTTTCCTTTTAATCAAACTCTGTGTATAATATAATATTAAGAGAACGTGCATTTTAATTTAGTGAGGTATCTTATGAAACGCCGATCGAAAAACTTTGAATTTCATTTTACAATGATATTATACGATCTGTTCAAAACCATACTGGTTTTTCTCATCGCAACCACCTTCGCATTATGTCTGCAGGAAGCAGACGTTATGAATGATAATATTTTCGGAGTTTATATGCTGGCGGTTGCCATCACCTCCTCCATCACCAGCGGGTATTTCTGGGGGATTGTGGCATCCTTCTGCGGTGTTGTAGGGGTAAACTTCTTCTTCACCTTCCCCTACTTTGCACTGAACTTTACCCTTGCGGGGTATCCTGTCACATTTGGCATCCTGCTTTTGATGTCCATACTGACCAGTGCATTGACTGCCAAAGTCAAACAGGCAGCGATTTTGTCCTCCATTCGTGAAAAACGGGCAGAAAGTTTGAACTCCATGAGCAAAGCATTGCTCAGTGCAAACAACATTGATGAAATCATGCAGATCACCATTGACAGTGTCTATGCTGCCAACCAGTGCAGTGCGGTGCTCTACATCGGTTCTCCTATTTCGCCCGAAAAAAAAGTTACGAAATATGTGAACGAAAAAGACGAATTGATTTTGGAAAGCATTTTGGAACAGCAGGTGGCAGAACAGGCATTCCAAAAAGGCGAAATGACAGGGCTGGGTACAGAAAAAACATCTCAGAATTGCCTTGGCACCTACATTCCCTTTTCCAATAAAGATAGAATTTATGGTGTTTTGGGGCTTTTATTCTCCAAAAACGGTTATATCGAAAATGACGCTTTACAGTTCGCCAACTTCATGACATCTCAGACCATTTTGGCCATTGACCGTCAGGAAATCGTTGACGAATCTCAGAAAATCTTATTGGAAAAAGAAAAGGAAAACATGCGGAGCAATCTGCTGCGTGCCATTTCTCATGACCTGCGGACACCATTGACCTGTATCCTTGGCTCCACAGCTACTTTGATGGAAAACCGTTCCATGCTGCAGGAAGATGTCTGCGACCGCTTGCTCAGCGACATTCATCATGACGCAGAATGGCTCATTCAAATGGTAGAAAACCTACTTTCTGTCACAAAGATCAGCGGCGAAGGCACAAAACTGAAAAAACAGGATGAAGTGGTAGAAGAAATCGTAGCGGAATCCGTCGCGAAAATCCAAAAACGTTTTCCTTCTTCACAAATCCGTGTTCGTGTACCGGACGAGCTGCTCTTGGTTCCCATGGATGCCATGCTCATTGAGCAGGTGCTCATCAATCTGATGGAAAACGCCATCCGGCATTCCGGTACGGGAAAACCTATCTATCTGACAGTAAAACATTTATGGCACCACGTTTATTTCTCTGTACTGGATCAGGGGATCGGTATTGAAGAAGAACGTCTGCCTCATATTTTTGACGGCACCACCAGCAGCAAGTCTTCAGATTCTTCCCGCGGTCTTGGCATCGGGCTGCCTATCTGCAAGACCATCATTTCTGCCCATGGCGGTGAAATCTATGCAAAAAACAACGAAAACGGCGGTGCGAATTTTACATTTGTGCTGCCCATGAAAGGAGAAGTTGAGAATGTCCAACAAACTGAAGATACTGGTTGTAGAGGATGAAGAAGCCATCAGCAACTTCATTGCCACAACTTTAAAAGCAAATGACTATAATGTAATCATGGCACGCACCGGCAAAGAAGCATTGTCCATGATTCCCTCCCACTGCCCTGATGTGATCCTGCTGGATCTTGGTTTGCCGGATATTGACGGCATCGACATTTTACAACAGATTCGGGAATGGTCTAATATTCCTGTTATCGTTGTTTCTGCAAGAACTGAAGAAGCAGACAAGGTAAAAGCATTGGATATGGGTGCTGACGATTATATTGCAAAACCATTTGGCACTTCCGAACTCCTTGCCAGAATTCGTACAGCTCTGCGCCATGTGGCAAAAGGCGGCAGCGGAAATGCCATTGGGGATGTCTTTACTTTACGCGGTCTGACCATCAACTTTGATAAACGTCAAATTACTGTTGATGGTAAAGATGTTCACCTGACCCAGATCGAATTCAAAATCGTTTCTCTGCTGGCAAAAAGTGCTGGTCGTGTGCTGACATACGATTATATCATCACAGAATTGTGGGGTCCCTATGCCATCAAAGATAACCAGATTCTGCGGGTAAATATGGCAAACATCCGCCGAAAACTGGAAAAAAATCCTGCCCAGCCCCAATATATCTTTACAGAAGTTGGCGTTGGATACCGTATGGCTGAAGAATAGTTAAGAAAAAAGCCCGCTGTCAAAAATCCTATTGGCAAGCGGGCTTTTTTTCATATATTTAGGAAAACCATAGTTAGCTTAGATTATGCTTTCTGATCTACACTATACATATGCGCAATCAGGTCAACAACTTTGTTGCTGTAACCCCATTCATTGTCGTACCATGCAATGAGTTTTACAAAGTTGTCATCCAGCATGATACCTGCTTTTTCATCAAAGATACAAGTATGGGAATCACCCAGCATATCAGAAGAAACCACATCATCTGCGATATAGCTTACGATACCTTTCATATATGTTTCAGATGCTTCTTTGATCTTTTTGCAGATTTCTTCATAAGTTGTATTTGTTTTCAGTCTTGCTGTCAAGTCGACTACGGAAACGTCATTGGTAGGAACACGGAAAGACATACCTGTCATTTTGCCTTTCAGTTCGGGAATAACACGACCAACGGCTTTTGCTGCCCCTGTTGTGGAGGGAATGATGTTGTTGAATACAGAACGACCGGTTCTCCAGTCACGTCCTGCTCTGGCATCAACTGCTTTCTGTTTTGCTGTTGCGGAATGGATGGTGGACATGAGCGCCTGTTCAATACCAAAACTCTGGTGAATGATTTTTGCCAGAGGTGCCAGGCAGTTTGTAGTACAGGATGCGTTGGAAACGATGTCCATATCCGGTGTATATGTACCTTCATTTACGCCAATAACAAATGTAGGCATAATATCATCTTTGGAAGGAGCTGTCAGAATCACTTTCTTAGCACCGCCTACTTTATGCAGGGCTGCTTTTTCCATTGTGTTGAAAGCGCCAGTGGATTCCACAATATATTCAGCACCGCAATCAGCCCAGCGAATCAGAGAAGCGTCGCTTTCACTGAACACATGGATATGCTGACCATTTACAATCAGTTCATTTTCGCCAATTTCGATATCACCATCAAAACGACCGAAAATACTGTCGTATTTCAGCTGATATGCCATATAATCCAGTTCTGCATTACGCAGGTTGATACCACAAAGTTCAAATTCATCTCTTCTTTGCATCAATACACGAAATACCACTCTACCAATTCGACCGAAACCGTTAATGCCAACTTTGATTGCCATGCTATTCTCTCCTTTTTTTGTTTCGTAAAATTTCGATTGACACCCTTATTGTAGCACACAAGATTAAAATGTCATCGGTTTTCAGGAAAGTTTTTCTTTTTCGGAAGTATACACAGTTTTGGGACATTTTATGTCCCATCTCTTTATTGATATTGGACACTTTTTGTCCCACGTGATTTTGTTGAATTTGTATAAAGCAGATTGTATTGTTTTATATACATCAAACAAATATAGTTCCATTTTTCTATTTCCTACCCGTGGATAAAAAACAAAATATAGCTTTTCAAAAAGCCCTTAGATTTACATCCTGCTTTTTTACAGCAAAAAACCGCATCTGAAAAGATGCGGTTTTTCCGTATTTCTTATTGATTGATCACCAGTTCTTGTCCCACATAGATGCGGTTTGGATTGGAAATCTGTTTTTTATTTGTTTCATAAATCTGTGTCCATTTGGAACCGTTGCCCAATTCTTTCTGGGCAATTTTCCACAGGCTGTCCCCTGCAACAACGGTATACAGTTTTGTGGCAGGCACTTCTGCTTCTGTCTTAGGCGCTTCTACTTCAGGTTCCACAGGTTTTTCAGGTTCTGTTGTTTCTTCCGGTACAGTTGTTTCAGGATTTTCAACGGGTTCGGAAACAATCTTGATTCTGCCCTGAGGTTCTGCATATGTTTCGTCGATGACACCACCCAGAGAATCCACATAGGAAATCAGCGCTTCCGCGTCTACAATGCCAGTATCCTGCACATAAGAGCCCTGTGTCAATACATAATAAGTATCGCCGCCTTCTGCCTGGAAGCTGTTCACTGCTACAGTGTAATTTGCTTTGGGATCAAAAGGTTTGCCGCCAATGCTTGTGATGGTCACACGGCTGCCGGGATTTGCAGGTGCGTAGTATGTAGAATCGGGATATTGTGCGCCATTTTCATAAGGCACTGCTGTATTGACGGTATATTCTGCCCCTGCAATCTGAGGGAAGCCACCAATGGCTGTAGGTGTGCAGAATGTGGATGCTTCCAATACTTCCAGCAGCTGTTCTCCAGTGATTGTCACCAGTGCAACGGTATTGCCGTAAGGGAAAACGGTGTACAGGTCATTCATGGTGATTTCACCTGCGGGCACACTTGCACGGATGCCGCCGCCGTTGGACAGGGCAACATCTACGCTGATATCAAGTCCCTGTTCTTTCACATATTCTCTGCCTGCATACAAATAAGCATCTGCCGTAAAGTCACCCAAATTGGTTTCTTCTGTACGCACGCCGGGATCTTTCTGACCATTCAGGTCTACTTTCGTAGTCGCAAATACCTGGCTGTAATATCCATCTACTTCTGCCTGGTCTGCTGCTACCATTTTGGCAAGATTTTCATCATAGGTGCCATAGTTTGCTGCATAATCAGCAGCACTGATGAGTTTTGCTGTTTCTTCACCAGTTGCTTTATCCACGACAACGGTACCTACATTGGCAAGATAAGAACCTGTGCTGACAATCATGGTATCGCCTACCATCTGACCGCCATCCATCACTGTATGGCTGTGACCGTCCACAATCAGATCAATGCCATCTACAGCTTCTGCCAGATCAGTAGAACGTCTGCCTGTGCTTTCTTCGTCCACACCCAGATGAGTCAGGGCGATGATATAATCACAGCCTTCTGCTTCCAGAGCATCTACCTGCGCCTGTGCACAATCAAACATTTCCTGTCCATCCAGGAATGTCAGGTCTTTGACACTGCTGGGGCTGGATTTTGTGCGGGTTTCCGCTGTATCCAGACCAAAAATACCAACTTTCATGCCATCTGTTTCCACAATGGTATTTGCTTCAAAATAAGGGGTATCTGTTCCTTTTTTCAGCACATTGGCATCAATGATGGGAATATCCGCCGCTTTCAAAACTGCTGCTGTATCCTTCAGCGCTTCAAAACCAAAGTCAAATTCGTGGTTCCCCAAAGACACTGCGTCATAATCTGCTGCTGCCAGATATTCTGCCGCTTTCAAACCATTGCTGTGGTTTACCAACGTGGTGCCCTGAGAGAAGTCCCCTGCATCCAGCAAAACCACATCTGCCCCCTGTGCTTCATAGTAATCCTTCAAAGCAGCAACGCCCGCAATTCCAACAGATTCTTCAGCGGTTGCGTAATACCCGTGAATATCGTTGGTATGGATCACAACCAATTTTCCGTCCATATCTGCCGCAAGGATGGGTACCGTTGTCCCCATTACCATTGCCGCAGAAAGCACTGCTGACCATAATTTGCCATGTTTCATAATACTCCTCCTTTTTCATTGGACTCTCCATATTGTAGCATAATATATGAATTTTGATAAGACTTTTCCATAAAACTACACAACTTTACATACTTTTCACAAGATTTTAATCTAAATTTTGTAATTCTCTCCAATTTCCTTTCTTTTCTATTGTTATAATTTTCTTTTTCCTTTCTATCAAACGCAAAATTCCTACAAAAAAAGTCAGAAATCCATATCTGCATATGAATTTCTGACTTTTATCTTTTACTTATTCACAGGAATTTCCAATTTCACAATGCCTTCGCTATGAGGTTTCAAAGTTGTCTGATCTGCAAAGATGACCATGGTTTTTTCATCTTTCAGATAATACCCCAGATTTGTGTTGGTATCCAGAAGGCTCTGTGCTGCGCCTTCCAAATATTTTTCACTGTTGGAAGCCATATCTCTGCGGAATACCTGCACCATATAATCACGTTCTGTCAGACCGGACTGGAGATTGATATAATCACCCAGTGTTTTGGTTTCCCCTGTCTGCAAGTCGTAAATCTTGCCAACGCCTTTTGTGGTGCCGTTTGCGCCGCCGCGATATTCCCAAACAGTTGTCAAATAGGACAGCACACCTTTTCCATAGAATGCATCTTCATAAGAAATTACCAGCTGGAAAGGATGGAAGTTTTCACCAAGCTCTGCCGCTTCCTGTGTCACTTCGTCTTTGACTTCTACCAAATAGGTATCAGCTGCTTTCATGGTCAGACCTGCAATGTTTTTATTGACAGTATCTCTGGCTGCTTCTGGCACTTCCGCTGTCAAAACGGGATAAATGGCTTTCACTTCTGCCAGCAGATTCCCATTTTCATCCTTCAGCACTTTTTCGTAAGTATCTTCTGCCAGACACTGCACTTCCGGTGCTTTTGTCACAAGTACCATTCTGTTTTCCGCATCCCAGCCAACTTCTGCGCCAAAATATTCTGCAACGGCACGCAAAGGAATCATAGCAGAGCCATTGATATTCTGTGCCGGTGCAGCCATCTGCACACTGGTATCTCCTGTCTGGAACACATCGCTGTCCATGGTCAGGATACCTGTCTTTTCTCCTTCTGTCAATGTGATGGTGTGTGTTTCAGCATCCCATGCAACGGTAACCCCCAATGTTTCCAGAACACCTCTGACAGGCACCAGCGTCACATTATCAACAATAACCGGCTGCTGACCGGAAAATTCTACAGGTTCTTCATTGACCATCACGCCAAGATTGGTCGCTACGGTTTCTTCCGCAGACTGGGCAGGCTCCGCTGCTGTTTCTTCTGCCCCATAAACAGGAACTGCTGCTGCCGCCACTGCTGCCGCACATGTCATAGCCAGAATTCTTTTTTTCATCTTTCATTCCCCCTGTCATTCAAAGAATCTTATGCTTCTTTATCTGTATTTTCTTTCTGCGCAGAAGTACAACCGGCACTATGGGCGCAATTATGACAAGAGCCGCTGCAATGCTGCTGTTTCATGGCATTGAGATTGCGCTGGAGCTTCCGCATATTAAACCACACGATACCAACCACCAAAAGTCCCGGAATGACTTTTGTAATCAGATCCATTTTATCCACGATTTTTCCTCCTTAAATATAACGGTCCATATAACGATGGAGCAATGTTTCCCACTGTTTTTCATCTACTGTATTCCTTGCCAGATCCTCAATGTATGCCAAATCGCTTTCTTTCAGGCGATACAGCTGCTTCCAATCCAACGGGAAGCCCATTCTTCTTGCTAACTGATACTTTCTCTGTTCCAGTTCAGGAAGCGCCAAAAACTGGTCGATATAAGAAAGCATCCATGGAATATCCTGATCCATATCGCCGCTGACTTCCTGCAAAAGATTGATGATATGGTCGCTGGTGATGCGTCCTCTTGCCTTTGTAGGGTCGATATTGGCAATGAGTTTTCTGATTTCCAGCAGTTTTTCCATATCTGTTTCTTCTGTATAATTTCCTGCTACCCGTACTTCTTCCATCAAGGAGCCTGTACGCAGCACAAAGGTACGCAGGCGCACAAAATCAGGGTCTACGGCATTGATTACCTTTGCTGTTTCCAAAGCGTTGTCATCAGAAAGCTCTCTGCCGCCTACCCCCGGCATAAAGTAAATGGAAAGCTCAATGCCTGCATCCCGTACTTTCCGTCCGCCAATGATCTGTTCTTCCTGTGTAGTGCCTTTGCAAATAAGCTGCAGCACTTTATCCGAGCCAGATTCATAGCCGGAATGGATGCGATCCAGACCAGCCTGACGCAAAGCCCGATAATCTTCTTCGGAAATTTTTGCCAATGTATTGGCTCTGCCATAAGAGGTGATTCGTTTGATCTCCGGCAGACGTTCCCGTACATAGCTGACGATTTCCAATAGCCATTCTGTACGCAACACCATAGTATTGGCGTCCTGCAAAAAGATTGCCTGACGATCTCCTTCTGTGAGCCATGTGAATACCATCTGGTAGCACATTCTGGCTTCATCGGAAGGCAGTTCCGCGTATTCTTTCTGCACCGCCGGCATATTCCAATTTTCCCCGTCTTTGTGAGCAAGAATCATATCACGGTAATTTGCCATGGTATCAATATCCTTTTTCACTTCTGCCACAGGACGCGTATGGAAATCATTCTTTTTATAAAGCATACAAAACTTGCATTTATTCCACGGACAGTTTTCCGTTACCCGCAACAGCAGACTGTTTGCCTCACTGGGCGGACGGATAGGTCCGATTTGAAACACATGTTGTTCCATATTCTATTCTCCTTTCGGTACTTCTTACTGTATTCTAACGAATTTCTTCTGAAAATGCAATGAACTTAGCAGAAAAACAAAAAAAGGCAAACTGCATGGGAAAAGAGCTTCTCATTCAGAAAACATTTCTCGTATAATTCATATAAAAAAAGATAGCCGAAGTCCTTTTATCCTAAGGATTCCGACTATCTTTGTTTTCTTATGAAAAAGTCCTTACAGTTTTCCTTTTTCTTTTATCAGAATATCTTCATGATGTCTGTATACATGACAAAGACCATAAAGCCCATGAGGAACACGAAACCACCAAAAAGAATTCTGCTTTCTGTTTCTGGATTCATGGGTTTTCTGCGCAAAATCTCAATGAGCAGAAGCAAGATACGTCCGCCATCCAGACCGGGAATGGGGAACAGGTTCAATACGCCCAGGTTTGCACTGAGTACAGCGGCAATATAAACCACATTTTGCACCGCAGCCATGAAACTGTAGCTAAGCCCCGCTTCGTAGCTATCCCCAACTACTTTTACAATAGAAATTGGACCGCCATATTCATCGGGAGATGCCTGCATGGTAAATACCCTTGCCAAGCCTTCCGCTGTCAGCTTCACATAGTTCAGCATGGCATAATAGCTGTAATGTACAGTTTCGAAAACGCTCGCTGTATCATAGCCTTCTACTTTTTCCGCAAAAATACCATTTTTAATGGTGGGTGTGAATCCAACCAGATATGTCTGTGTTTCTTCGGAATACTGAGGCGTCAATTCATATTCATAAATCACGCCATCCCGTTTGATTTCCAAATCAATGGGTTTTCCGCCGTTTTGCAGCATGATCGCCTGCATTTCATCGTAAATATGGATGCGGTCACCATTGATACGATAAATCTCATCGCCTTCCTGCAAACCAATTTCCTGTGCAGGAGAACCATCCAGCACCGCTGCCACCTTTGGCTGAATGATATAGCCGCCGGCAGACAGACCAAAAATCAGTACAATGGCCAGCAGAAAGTTCATGATAGGACCGGCAGCCATGATTGCCATGCGCGCCCATACGGACTTCGCCAGAAAAGAGCGTTCTGTGATTTCACCCTCCTCTGTTTCCCCATGGAGACGGCAAAAACCGCCCAGCGGGAACAGACGCAGGCTGTATTCTGTTTCCCCGATTTGTTTGGAGCAGATTTTTTTGCCCATACCAACGGCAAATTCTTCTACCCATACGCCGCATTTCTTTGCCACAATAAAATGTCCAAATTCATGGACGATGACAAGAACCCCGATAACAATCAAAGAAATAATGATAGAGGAAAGTATTCCAATCACCTCCAAAAATATTTACATCAAAGTTCTGCTTCCGTTGCATAAGCTCTTGCCCATGCATCCGCTTCCAGCAGATCCTCCAATGTATAGTTTTCTTTTACAGTATATGCCTCCATTGTTTTTTCTATCAATGCAGGAATATCCAAAAATCCAATTTTGCCAGACAGGAATTTTGCCACAGCAATTTCATTGGCGCCGTTCAGCACTGTAGGCATAGTGCCACCGATTTTCAGTGCTTTATACGCCAGTGCCAGACAACGGAATGTGTCCATATCCGGATGGTCGAATGTCAGCTGGGCACGTTTGGCAAAATCGATTTTCGGGAAAGGATTTGCCACACGTTTGGGATATGTCAGGGCATACTGGATAGGTACGCGCATATCAGGTTCCCCAAGCTGTGCCATGATGGCACCGTCTTCATATTCCACTGCGGAATGGATGATGCTCTGGGGATGCACCAGCACTTCAATCTGGTCTGTATCTACGCCAAAGAGCCATTTTGCTTCCATGACTTCCAGACCTTTATTCATCAATGTGGCGGAGTCAATGGTGATTTTTTTACCCATGCTCCAGTTGGGATGACAAAGGGCATCCGCCGCTGTCACATTTTTCAGCTGGTCTAATGTTTTTCCGCGGAAAGGTCCGCCGGAGGCTGTCAGCAGGATACGACGGATTTGATTGTCTTTATTGCCCTGCAAAGACTGGAAAATAGCAGAATGTTCACTGTCTACTGGATAAATGGAAATGCCTTTTTTCTTTGCCAGATCCATGACCAGCTGCCCTGCGGAAACCAAAGTTTCCTTATTTGCCAATGCGATATTTTTTCCTGCGGAAATGGCTTCGAAAGTAGGACGCAGACCCACATTGCCCACAACAGATGTCACAACGGTATCTGCTTCCGCAAGGGTTGCCGCTTCCACCAGACCATCCATACCAGCTACCACTTTGCAGTTGGTGTCTGCCAAACGGCTTTTTAATTCTTTAGCGTTATCCTCGTCCATAACGGAAACCAGTCTGGGACGGAATTTTCTCGCCTGTTCTTCCAGCAGCTTAATATTATGATTGCCGCTGATGGCACCTACCTGAATATCTCCCAGCACTTCCACTACTTCCAGTGTCTGTGTGCCAATGGAGCCGGTAGAGCCCAAAATAGAGATTGTTCTCATATTTTCCACCTCTATATCATACTTGTACATCAATCAAAAACAACATTATATAGTATACGGCAGGCGCTGTCAAAATGACGCTGTCAAAACGATCCAGCACACCGCCATGTCCAGGAATGAGCTTCCCGAAGTCCTTGATGCCTGTCAGACGCTTCATGGCAGAAGCAGCCAGGTCACCGATCTGCGCCAGGAAAGAGCCGAAGAATCCTGTCAGCCCGCAAAGCAGCAGGATATTTACGCCATCCATAGTAAAAGAACGCTGTAACCACAAACCATAGAGCAGTGCCAGAACGGTTGCTGTCACAATGCCGCCGATGGAACCTTCAATGGTTTTCTTTGGGCTCAGTGTGGGAATGAGCTTATGTTTCCCAAATGTGATCCCTGCGAAATATGCCCCTGTATCACAGCCGAAAGCGGCGATGAACGCCAGCCAAACCAGCAGTTTTCCGTAAGTATATTCTCTTACCAGATAGATATGGGACAACAGGAAGCAGGCATAGAAAAAGCCAAAAAATCCTGTCATGCCTTCCAAAGCATTGGTATGGTTATGATACAATACCGTATAGATCAGAAGCACCACCATAAACACAGAAACAAAAATATTGAAATAATTATTCCCGTTGATGATGTCCTCTATGAAAATCATATAGAACAAAGCGAAGGCATAGCAGATCATATGCAGACTTTTGTTTTCTTTGGAAAATGCCTGGTAAAATTCATGCATACCAACCAGTCCAAGAAATCCCACGGCGACTTTCAACCAAATCCCCCCGCTGATGACGAAAAACAGCAGCAAAGGCACGAGGATCACAGCAGAAATGATTCTTGTTTTCATCTGTTTCACCTCTTTTTATCTACCGCCAAAACGGCGTTCTCTGTTCTGATAATAATAAATGGCTTCTCCCAGAGAGGCTCTGTTGAAGTCAGGCCAAAGGGTATCTGTAAAGAAAAATTCAGAGTATGCAATCTGCCACAGCAGGAAGTTGCTGATTCTTTCTTCCCCGCTGGTACGGATGACCAGTTCAGGGTCGGGTACGTTTGCTGTATCCAGATGATCGCTGATCATTTCTTCTGTGATATCTTCCGCTTTCAGATTTCCCTGTTCCACTTCCGCAGCAATTTTTGTGATGGCTCTGCGCAATTCATCACGTCCGCCATAGTTCAATGCGATATGGACAAACAGACCTGTTTTATCCTTAGAAAGATCTTCGATTTCCAGAATGCTGTCCTGAATATCCTGATCCAGACGATGAATATCCCCGATAACATTCAAGCGAATGTCGTCCTTCAGGAATTTTTTGAAATAGTTTTTCAGGTACTGGCGCAGCAAATCCATGATAGCGTCAACTTCTTCCTGAGAACGTTTCCAGTTTTCTGTGGAAAAAGCGTATACTGTCAGATGCTTTACGCCCAGATCACGACAATCCTCAATGATCCGTTCCAGTGCTTCTGCGCCTGCCTTGTGCCCTGCTTTTCTGGGCAGGAAACGCTTCTTTGCCCATCTGCCATTGCCATCCATGATGATGGCAATATGCTGGGGCACTCTTTCCATATCAATTTCGTAGTTATTTGTTTCTGTTTGCTGAAAAAACATTTTTTCCCCTCCATGTAACAAAGCCCCTCTGCAATGAGAGGGGCAGTAATTTTGAAAAATCAAACAGACAGAATGTCCTTGCATTTATCATCGCATTTTTTGTCGATATCTGCGATGTATTTATCTGTCAGTTTCTGCATTTCTTCTTCCAGATCTTTCAGAATATCTTCTGTGATTTCTTTTTTCTTTTCCTGTTTTTTGAAAGCGTCCAGAGCATCACGACGGATGTTGCGGATCGCAACTTTGGATGCTTCTGCTTTTTTCTTAACGTCTTTATTCAGTTCTTTTCTGCGTTCTTCAGACAGTTCAGGGAAAATCAGACGGATTACTTTCCCGTCATTGCCGGGGTGGATACCCAGTTCAGAAGCGTTGATCGCTTTTTCAATGGCTTTGAGCATGGAGCCGTCCCAAGGCTGAATCTGGATCATACGAGGTTCGGGTACAGTGATGTTCCCTACCTGATTGATGGGAGTAGGCGCACCGTAGTAATCTACCATGATTTTATCCAATACATGAGGGTTTGCACGGCCCGCACGAATCGTAGCATAATCACTGTCCAATGCGGCGAGAGTTTTTGTCATTTTTTCGTCGTAAATTTTTGTTGCTTCAGATGCCATATCGATTCCTCCTAAATGATCAATCTTAAGATACTGTTACCAATGTACCGATTTTTTCGCCTTTGACTGCACGCATAATGCTGTTTTCTTCATTCAAGCCGAAAATAACTACCGGAATTTTTCTTTCAAAACAAAGCGCTGCTGCAGATGTGTCAATGACCTTCAGATTCTTTTTCACGATATCTTCGGATGTGATCACATCTAATTTTTTCGCGTTGGGATTCTTTGCAGGGTCGTCATCATATACGCCATCGATATTCTTCGCAAAGAACAGACCGTCTACATCCAGTTCTGCGCCACGCAGTGCTGTGATGGTGTCTGTAGAGAAGAAAGGATGTCCCAATCCTGCTGCAAAAATCAATACTTCACCGTTTTCCAGATGTGCCAGCGCACTGTCTTTGGAGAACAGTTCTGTCATTGTGCCAAATACAACGGGTGTCTGAATCACCGCTTTTGTTCCCTGCTGACGGAATGCGTCGGCCAGATAAATGGCATTCATCACAGTTGCCAGCATACCGATCTGGTCTGCTTTTGTTCTGTCCATGGCACTGTCAGCGCTTCTGCCTCTCCAGAAGTTACCGCCACCTACCACCAGACATACCTGTGTTCCCATTTCCATTACCTGACGAATCTGTTTCACCAGACCGGAAACGACTGCGTCATCGAAGGAAACGCCTTCCTTATCTCCTGCCAGTGCTTCTCCGCTCAGTTTCAGCACAATTCTCTTATACATGCAAACAGCCTCCTTAATTTATAATGTATCATAAACCGCATAAAATTTCCACATATATTTTCCGACATGCAGCGAGCACACGGAAACCTGTAAAAAGGGAAATGTCCAACCATTTCCCCTCACCGTTCCTCTTTTGTTTCGACACAAAACCTGAAATTTTATTGCCGTCGATGATTATACCATACAACGGTGACAGGTTCAACACTTCGCCGCAATCCTTTTGAAAAAATCATTCTGCTTTTAATATATTGCTGCAGCGGGCAAACTCGGGCAAGATTTCCTCTGTAATCACAGTGGCGTCATAAAAATCACAAAAGCTTACGGCACTCATGCGGTTGAATTTTTTGCTGTCCCCCAGAATATAAGTTTCCCGGCTCTGCTGGGCTGCACAGCGCTTCAAAGACGCTTCCCGAATGTCCGGTGTAGTATAGCCTGCTGTCTTTCCAATACCGTTTGTACCGAAAAAGCCTTTTGTGAAATGATACCGCCGCAGCTGTTCCACAGCTTCATCCCCCACAATGGCTTCTGTAGAAGATTTATATTCACCGCCCAACAAATGGACCTCCACGCCAAGTCTTGCCAGCTTTTTGGCATGGGCAATGCCATTTGTCACAAAAACAGCGGATTTTTCTATCAAAAAGTCTGGAATCCAAGCTGTCGTGGTGCCTGCATCCAGAAATACAAAATCATCTGCCCGAATCAAAGATGCTGCAAAACGGGCAATCTGCTCTTTTGCCTCTTTATTCTCGTCTTCTCTGCGATTGACTTCTTCATCTTTGGTACGGTATTCCATATCAATGGCAACGGCACCGCCGAATACCTTCACCAGACGTCCTTTTTTATGCAGTACAGTCAAATCCCTGCGGATGGTGGATTCAGAACTTTCCAGCAATTCCGTCATTTCTTTGACGGTCACACTTTTTTTCTCATTTACCAAATCGAGAATTTTTTCATATCGTTGTTCTGTCAACATATAAAAGCCTCCCTTTTTGTCATTATATCATGCAAAAACAGTCAAAATCAACCAGAAACGAAACCCAGAAAAAGGGAAAGCGGCAAAGCACAGGGCTTTGCCGCAAATCTATGCAAACTTATTCTGTTACATCTTTTTTCAAAATCCCCAGCAGTACTGCTGCCACAATGGTACCTGCTACCAGAGAAGCCAGATACATCAGCGCATTGCCTACAACAGGGAATACGAAGATGCCGCCGTGAGGAGCCATCAGTGTGCAGTCAAATGCCATGGACAGTGCGCCTGCCAGTGCAGAACCTACGATACAGGAAGGCAGTACACGCAGAGGGTCAGATGCTGCAAAAGGAATTGCACCTTCTGTGATGAATGCCAGACCCATGATGAAGTTAGTCGGACCGGATTCACGTTCCTGTTTTGTATATTTTTTCTTGAACAGGATGGTGGACAGAGCGATGGCACAAGGAGGTACCATACCGCCGACCATAACTGCTGCCATAATGTCATAGTTGCCTGCTGCAATGGAAGCTGTACCGAATACGTAAGCAGCCTTGTTGAAGGGACCGCCCATGTCGATGGACATCATACCAGCCACCAGAATACCCAGCAGCACTTTGCTTGTGCCACTCATGTTTGTCAGTGCTGTATTCATGGCTGTATTCAGCGCACCAACAGGAGGTTCTACCACGAAGTACATAATCAGACCTACAATCAGGATACCGAACAGAGGATACAGCAATACAGGAGCGATTTTTTCCAATGCTTCAGGAAGTTTATCGAAAATCTTACGCAGGAAAACGATTGTATAACCTGCCAGGAAACCAGCTACCAGAGCGCCCAGGAAACCAGAGCTGCCGGAAGCTGCGATGGAACCGCCTACAAAGCCCAGCGCCAGACCAGGTCTGTCACCGATACTCATGGCAATGAAACCAGCCAATACAGGCAGCATGAAGGCAAATGCCACACCGCCGATCTGTTTAAACAGTGCCGCAGCAGGTGTGATGGTACCGAAGTTGGCACGCATATCTGCAGGCAATGTTGTCATATCTACACACAAGCCGTCAATCAGGAAGGCAATGGCAATGAGGATACCGCCGCCAACAACGAAAGGAAGCATATGAGATACACCGTTCATGAGCTGCATATAGATTTTATGTCCAACGGAGCCGCTTGCTTTCACTGTTTCCTGAGGTTTTGTTTCTGCCTGATACAGAGGTACTTTGCCGGAGATCGCTTCGTCCAGCAGTTCTTCTGCTTTGCTGATACCATCTGCTACGTGGCAGGAAATAACGGGTTTGCCATGGAAACGATCCATAGGCACCTGTGTATCTGCTGCAACGATGATGCAGTCAGCTGCTGCGATTTCTTCCGCAGTCAACACATTTTTCGCACCGCCGCTGCCGCGGGTTTCTACTTTAATGGTGCAGTTCTTTGCTTTTGCTGCTTTTTCCAGACCTTCCGCAGCCATGTAAGTGTGCGCGATACCTGTAGGGCAGGAAGTAACTGCCAGAACTTTGCAAACAGGTGCTGCCGCTGCAGTTGTTTCTACAGGCGCTTCTTCTGTTTTTTCTTCATTTTCTGCTTCTTCCGCATCGTCGATGACTTTCAGGAATTCATCTACTGTTTTTGCGTTTCTCAAGCTATCCGCAAAATTTTCATCCATCATCATAACGGAAAGTTTGCTCAATACATCCAGATGCACATTATCTGCTGTATTAGGAGCAGCGATGAGGAAAATCAGTGTTGCAGGTTCTCCGTCCAGAGATTCAAAATCAACACCTTCTGGTACAACCAGTGCAGCCAGACCGGGCTTTTCTACGAATTCGCCTTTCCCGTGAGGAATTGCCAATCCTTCGCCAATACCTGTTGTTCCTTCTTCTTCTCTGCGATAAACTTCTTTACGGTAAGCTTCTGCATCTTTAATTTTACCGCTGTCGATCATCAACTGAATAACTGTGTCCAAAGCTTCTTTCTTGGACGCCGGTTTTGCATCAAGGGCAATACTGCGGCGATCCAGCAAATCTGTAATACGCATGTGGGTCCCCTCCCTTTATTTTAACTTTTTATACAAAGCCAATACTTCTTCTTTTGTCGCCAGATTTTCGCTGAAAGCGCTGGCGCTGCCTGCAGAAATCCCCATCTTAAAGGCATGGGCATAATCTCCGCTTTCCAGCCAGCCTGCCAAAAATCCGGCTACCATGGAATCTCCTGCACCAACACTGTTGACCAGTTTTCCCTCAGGGGCAGGCAAATGATAAAAATCGCCTTTTTCTGTCAGCAGAGCCGCACCTTTTCCGCCCATGGAAACCAGTACGTTTCTTGCGCCCTGTTCCTGCAGTTTTCCGGCATAAATTTTGACCTTTTCCATATCATCAATGGTCACATCAAAGATTTCACCCAGTTCATGATGATTGGGTTTGATCAAAAATGGATGATGCTCCAATACATTGCAAAGCAGATTGCCTGTAGCATCCACAACGGTCAGGATTTCTTTGCCAGCCAGACGATGGAGAATATCCTGATAAATGGTTGCCGGCAGACCTGTAGGAATGCTTCCCGCCAGAACCAGCACATCGCCTTTTTCCAGCATATCCAGTTTTTGCATCAGCTGCTCCAATGCTTCTTCTGTAATGACTGGGCCTCTGGCATTGATTTCTGTGCCGTCCGCAGATTTCAATTTCACATTGATGCGGCTGCATCCTTCTGGCAAAGTCTTGAATGCTGTATGGCACCCTTTTTCCTGTAACAGGCGGCAGATTTCATCGCCTACAAATCCGGCAGTGAATCCCAGTGCTGTACTTTCTACGCCGAGATTTCGCAGCACCATGGAAACGTTGATGCCCTTTCCGCCAGGAAAAATACTTTCTGATGTTGTTCTGTTGGTCATACCCATCTGAAAGGAGGGCACTTCCACGATATAATCCAAAGATGGATTAAAGGTAACTGTGTAAATCACAGCCTCACCTCCAGTGACTGAATTTGAAATAGTTTTAACTTGGATTTATTATATAATCAAATTCGTTCAAAATCAATCATATTAGGTCACAAAAAAATTGACTTATTTTTATTGAAATTGACTAAGTTTGATTGTTTTTGGTTATTTTCATGTAAAAAAAGCTGTCTGTGGAAGATTGCCCACAAACAGCCATTTTCATTCTATATTCAAATGCGATAAGAAGAATCCGATTTACGAATTTTTACATCTGCCGTATCAAAACCGAAGTGCCCAAGAAGCTGGAATACATCTTCTTCCTCCAGGCGACAGTTCGGTCCAATAACGATTTCCCGAATCATATCATTATGCATATAATCCCCGTCAGAAAAATCCATATCCATGTAAGATACAATGTCATTATCCTCCACACGAAATTCCAGTGCCTTAGGGAAAAGGCGTTTCATTGCCGGTCTAATGGAATGTCCTGTACGTTTCCAATTATATATATTTTCCCAATCGCTTTCGCTTTTGATGATTTCATCTTTCAAAATGAGCCGCCATTCATCCTCCTCCGCAAAAGAATCATCCTTATAGAAGAAAGAATCCTGCAGTAAGGGAATAAACCAATGTCCCGCTTGAGAATCCAAATAAGTACCATCCAAAATCTGCTTCGTTTCATTTCGCTCCATATAGGAAAACAGGGTTTCTACCAATTTTGCCGCATGGCGATTCAAACTCAGATTACATTGGGTAGTATCGCAGTCCATGACATTCTTATTCGTGTCGATATAATGCACCTTACGGAATTCCAACTGAGCATCAGGAATCTGCTCAATGAGCCGCTCAATGGTTTCTACATCAAAACCAATGGCTACCCCTCTGCCGTTGTCCGCATACCCCCTCCATTGCGCCAGATAGTCGTCGGACTCGGAAAAACAAGCGATATAAGCCATTAGGTCCTTATATCCCTTTACATGTTCAATCATTTTATCAATGAGGTACACAATGAATTCCCGATAAGTCAAGCCGCCAAAAGTCTGATCACTGTCTACTCCCGGACGGGAAAGCATAATCTGAATGGCGCGGTTGCGGGTGATATGCAAAAGAGCCTTGCTTTCATTGGTATCATTTTGTTTATTGATATCAGATAAACGGATCGTTTTATGTTCCAATATATTCAAAAGGGTCGACAAACTACAGTAATGATAAACCAGTTGTTTCATTCCATTCCCTCCTAGTGCATGTTCTCTTTCTCATTTAACCATTTTTTATGGCCGGACGCAACCACATTTCTGTAAAAGTTTTCCCCAAAGAAAAAACGGATAAAACCTTTTGCAAGGTTCTATCCGTTTTGGAATTCATAAGATGTGCAAAATATGTTTGCAGATTACTGCATAGCTTTTGCTACTTCATCAGCAAAGTTTTCGTCTTTCTTTTCCAGACCTTCGCCTGTTTCGAAACGTACGAAACGTGTGATTTCGATAGGAGCGCCTACTTCTTTTGCTACGGAGTCAATGTATTTTTTCACTGTCAGATCGCCGTCTTTTACGTAAGGCTGTTCAACCAGGCAGAATTCTTTCATTTCTTTTTTCAGTCTGCCTTCGATCATTTTAGCAATGATGTTTTCAGGTTTGTTTGCGTTTTTAGGATCGTTTTTAGCCTGTACTGTCAGAATTTCTGTTTCTTTTTCGATGAAGTCAGCGGGAACGTCTTTTTCAGCGATGAATTTAGGGTTCAGAGCTGCAATCTGCATTGCAACGTTTTTGCCCAGTTCTTCCAGAGCGTCGCTGTCGTTATCGCAAGCCAGTTCGATCAGAACGCCGATTCTGCCGCCGCCATGGATATAGGAAACCAGTCTGCCGGAACCAGCTTTTTCGAATTTTTCGAAACGTCTGATGTTCAGGTTTTCACCGATAACTGCTACCTGCTGGCTCAGAGCTTCTTTTACTGTGAACTGAGGATCCAGATCCCATTTTTCAGCGAAGAAAGCATCCATATCTGTTGCTGTTGTTGTGGAAGCCTGTTTTGCAACTGCTGCAACATAATCTCTGAATACCTGGTTCTTTGCAACGAAGTCTGTTTCGGAGTTTACTTCTACGATTGTACCAACTTTGTTGTCATCGCTCAGGTAAACATCAACGATACCTTCGGAAGCAATACGACCTGCTTTTTTCGCAGAAGCTGCCAGACCTTTTTCTCTCAGCAGTTCAACTGCTTTTTCCATATCGCCGTCTGTTTCAGTCAGGGCTTTTTTGCAGTCCATCATGCCAACGCCTGTCATTTCTCTCAGTTCTTTTACCATTGCTGCTGTAATAGCCATGTTCTTTTCCCTCCGTATATTGGTTTTATGATAAGAAAGAGCTTCAGCCCGTGAATCGGCTGAAGCTCGGGCAAATTGCCTATGAAATTATTCAGCTACTGTTTCTTCAGCTGCTTCTGCGTTTTCCTGTTCACCCTGTTTGGATTCCAGAACTGCATCAGCTACTTTGGAAGCGATCAGTTTTACGGCGCGGATCGCGTCATCGTTACCGGGGATTACATAGTCGATTTCATCGGGATCGCAGTTTGTATCTACGATAGCAACGATGGGAATACCCAGTGTGTGTGCTTCCTGAACAGCGATTTTTTCTTTTCTTGTATCAACAACGAACATCAGATCGGGGATCTTCTTCATTTCTTTGATACCGCCCAGGTTCTTTTCCAGTTTTTCCATTTCGTGCATCAGGGCTGCAACTTCTTTTTTGGGCAGAACTTCAAAAGTGCCGTCTTCCTGCATTTTTTCCAGTTCTTTCAGTCTTGCAATTCTTGTTTTGATTGTGTTGAAGTTTGTCAGCATACCACCCAGCCATCTCTGGTTAACGTAGTACATACCGCATCTTTCAGCTTCTTCTTTGATGCATTCCTGTGCCTGTTTCTTTGTACCAACGAACAGAACTTCGCCGCCGTCAGCTACGATGTTGCAGATTTCAGCATAAGCTTCGTCTACTTTTTTAACGGTTTTCTGCAGGTCGATGATGTAGATACCGTTTCTTTCTGCGAAGATGTATTCAGCCATTTTAGGGTTCCATCTTCTTGTCTGGTGACCAAAATGTACACCAGCTTCTAACAACTGTTTCATTGAAATTACGCTCATAGCGCACCTCCTGTGGTTTGTCCTCCGCATCATCCCCCGTGTCACCGAACTCTTCGGCACCGGACACAGGGCAGCAAATGCGTGTGTTTTTAAGTTACCTATGGGATTATAGCACAATCCCATACAAATTACAACCATAAATTATGGTTTTTTTCAACTTTTTCTGAAAAAACAGCGGGTTATTCCTCTGTATTTTCTTCTTTTTCCGGTTCAGGCTCCCGCATGTAGCCGCATTTTTCATTGGAGCATACGATTTTGGGATTTTTCTTGCCCTTTTCTTCCAGGAAACTGCCGCAGACGGGACATTTTTCTCCGGTAGGTTTATTCCAGGACATGAAGCCGCACTCGGGATTGTTTTCACAACCGAAGTAAGTTCTGCCTTTCTTAGTTTTCTTGATGAGAACTTTGCCGCCGCATTCGGGACAGTTCACGCCAGCTTCTTCAAAGAAAGGTTTCGCATTCTGACATTCCGGGAAACCGGGGCAAGCCAGGAATTTTCCATATCTGCCATATTTGATAACCATGTTTCTGCCGCATTTTTCGCAGATAACATCAGTTACTTCATCTTTGATTTCCACTTTTGCCAGTTTTTCTACTGCATTTTCTACTGCCGCATGAAAACCTGGATAGAAATCACGAATGATCTGTTTCCATTCTTCTCTGCCCATTTCCACGTCATCCAGACGTTCTTCCATGTTGGCTGTGAAGTCTACGTCCACAATATCCGGGAAATAGGTTTTCATGATATCGTTTACCACTTCCCCCAATTCTGTGGGATAGAGGTTTTTGGCTTCTTTTGTAACGTAGTTTCTTGCCTGAATGGTGGTCAATGTAGGCGCATAGGTACTGGGACGGCCTACACCGATTTCTTCCAGTGTTTTGATGAGAGATGCGTCTGTAAAACGCGCGGGAGGCTGTGTGAAATGCTGTTCCGGCAGGATTTCCAGTGCTTTCAGCACATCACCTTCATTCAGCACAGGCATCTGCACATCTGCTTCTTCTTCCCCTTTGTTATAAACTTCCAGGAAACCACGGAAAGTCAAACGGGAACCGGACGCACGGAAACTATATTCCCCTGCTGCCAGTTTTACCTGCATAGTGTCATAAAGTGCAGGGCTCATCTGGCTGGCAACGAAGCGTTCCCAAATGAGTTTATACAATTTATACTGATCTTTTGTCAAAGATTCTTTGATGCTGTCAGGTGTCCGCTGTACATTTGTGGGACGGATGGCTTCGTGGGCATCCTGTGTTTTCCCTTTGGATTTATATACCACACGTTCGGGATTCACATATTCTTCCCCGAAGTTTTCACCGATATAGGAAACTGCCGCTTCGTAAGCTTCATCGGAAATACGGAAGGAGTCCGTACGGATATAGGAAACCAGACCCACGTTGCCTTCCCCTTTTACATGAACGCCTTCATACAGCTGCTGGGCAATAAGCATGGTTTTCTGTGTTGCCATGTTCAGATGCTTGCTGGCTTCCTGCTGCATGGTACTGGTGGTAAAAGGCGCAACGGGTTTCTTCTGGCGTGTACCTTTTTTCACTTCTTTGACGATGAAATCCTGTCCTTTCAGACCGTTTTCCACTTCCTGAACCACCTGCGCATTAGGCAGTTCCATTTTTTCACTGCCCTTGCCGTAAAATCTGGCTTCAAATGTTTTCTTTTCCGCATCGGTAAGTTTTGCGCCAATGGTCCAGTATTCGTCAGGAATGAAGCCGCGAATTTCGTCCTCTCTGTCGCAAATCAGACGCAGTGCAACAGACTGTACACGACCGCCGCTGAGACCTTTTTTGACTTTCTTCCATAATAAGTCGCTGACGGTATAGCCCACCATTCTATCCAGCACACGACGTGCCTGCTGGGCATCTACCAAATCCATGTCGATTTCTCTTGCTTCAGAAATGGAGCGTTTTACTGCTGCCTTTGTGATTTCGTTGAAGGTGATACGGCTGATGTCCTTATCATCACCTAAGTTGAGAGCGTGAAGCAGATGCCAGCTGATGGCTTCCCCTTCACGGTCCGGGTCAGTTGCCAGATAGACTTTATCGGCAGCCTTCGCCTCTTTTTTCAGTTTGCTCAGCAAATCGCCTTTGCCGCGGATGGTGATATACTTGGGTTCGAAATCATGTTCGATGTCAATGCCCATCTGGCTTTTGGGCAAATCGCGGATATGCCCCATGGAAGCCTCAATTTTATAATTGCTTCCCAGAAATTTTCCAATAGTACTTGCCTTTGCAGGAGATTCTACAATGACAAGGTATTTCTTTGACGCAGCTTTCTTGGTTGTTTTCTTTGGTTTTGCTGCAGTCGCTTCTTTGCTCATATCTTCACCTCTCAGCCTTCTCTGTTAACTGCGGACATAGCCCGCCTGCTGTAATTTTCGAATATATCCAGTGATTTCCAACAGAGAAAGTACATATTGTATATCCTGAATTGGCTTTTCCAGCATCCGGCTCAATTCCTCAGCCGTTAATGGTGCAGCCTCAGTTATTTTCTCATAAATTTCCCGTTCTTCGGGTTCCAGTTTTTCTTCTACTTTTTCATAGAAACGAGTCTTTTCCTTTTCCTGATAGGATATGCCGAGTTCCTCTAAAATATCTCCCGATTCTGTAATGATTGGGCATCCCTGTTTAATCAGGTTATTGGTGCCTTCGCTCAGTTTGCTGGTGACATTGCCCGGCAGAACAAAAACATCTCTGCCGTTTTCCAGCGCCAAATCCGCTGTAATCAATGTGCCGCTGCGTTTTCCTGCTTCAATGACAACAATCAGTTTGGAAAGACCGCTGATGATGCGGTTGCGATAGGGAAAATGATAAGGAACTGCTTTTGTTCCTGGCGGATACTCCGACAGCACACAGCCGTTTTCAATGATCCGCTCCATCAATTCCCGATTTTCCGCAGGATAACAAACATCTACGCCACAGCCCAGAACAGCGATAGTTTTTCCGCCGCCGTCCATGATGCCTTTATGAGCAACAGCATCAATGCCTTTCGCCATACCACTGACAACAATTACGTTGGTCTGACCCAAATCCTTTGTAATGCGGTACGCCACAGACGAGCCATATTGTGAACATCTTCTGGCGCCAATGACACCAATCTTATCAATATGGTCATCAGGCAGAGCGCCTTTCACATAAATCCCCAAAGGAGGATCATAAATCTGTTTCAGCAAATAAGGATAGGACGGGTGGAAATAGGAATAAAAGGAAATTTCTTTTTCCTCCAATTCAATCATCCATTCATCCAACATTTCTGGGTCGCGTTGGGATAAAATGGTATCTGCAAGTTTTGTGGCATTGCCCAAAGCACTGCGGATTTCTTCCGGTTCTGCGTAAAAAATGTTTTCCGCTGTACCAAATCTTCCCAAAAGCTGAAAGGCTTTCTTTGTGTTATGCAGTGTCACTCTTGCCAGCCACATCAGATACGTTTCTTCCACAACGTCGCCTCCTTATCCCCTTGCCAGTTACGCAATCTACTATATATGCTTTCTTTTCAAAATTCAATGATTTTTTTCTAAAAATTTGAAAATAATGTGAATTCCTATGCATGTACTAGTAGAAATCTCCAATTTTCATTGCACTTTTTCGTAAGAATTGTTATGATAAAAACAGAATTTTTCAAGAGAAATGAGGCGAGGTCATGCTTTCCATTATTCATAGTGCCGCACTGCTTGGCATTGACGCTTATGCTGTCAATGTAGAAGTTGACTTAAGCAGCGGACTGCCTGCTTTTGACATAGTTGGGCTGCCAGATTCTGCAGTCAAAGAATCTCGGGAACGGGTACGCACTGCCATCAAAAACACAGGGCTTTCCTTTCCAACCAAACGCATCACAGTCAATTTAGCGCCGGCGGACACGAAAAAAGAAGGGGCGTCCTTTGACCTGCCCATTGCCGCAGGGATTCTGACTGCTATGGGAACCCTGCCTACTGACGCACTGGATGGATATTTATTGGCCGGAGAACTTTCTCTGGATGGTTCTCTGCGCCCCGTCAACGGCATTCTGCCCATGGTCTATGGCGCATTGCAGGATGGCATCACAAAGTGCTTTGTGCCCTATGAAAATGCCGAAGAGGCGGCTCTTGTGGAAGGCATGGAGGTTTATCCCCTCCATAGTCTGCGGCAATTAGTTGCCATTTTGCAAAATCAGGAAACATTACAGCCTTATCATGTAGATCTGGACAATCTCTTTGCTGATGACAAAGAATGGGAAAGTCTGGATTTTTCTCATGTAAAAGGACAAGAAAATGCCAAACGTGCTATGGAACTGGCTGCTGCTGGTGGGCACAATATCCTGCTTATCGGTCCTCCCGGTTCCGGTAAAACCATGTTGGCAAAACGCTTTCCCACCATACTGCCTGACCTGACTTTTGCGGAAAGCATAGAAATCACAAAAATTTATAGTGTAGCAGGTCTTTTGCAGAACAAAAACGCTTTGATTCACCATAGACCTTTTCGCTCTCCCCACCATACCATTTCCGCTTCTGCCCTCACCGGCGGCGGAAGAATCCCAAAACCTGGGGAAATTTCTTTGGCACATAATGGTGTGCTATTTCTGGACGAATTGCCGGAATTTCAGCGTTCTGCGCTGGAAGTCATGCGGCAGCCCATGGAGGATGGAAAAGTCACCATTGCCCGTGTCAGCGGCACTTTGACATTTCCCTCTGATTTCATGCTGGTGGCAGCCATGAACCCCTGCCCCTGCGGTTATCTGGGCAGCGGGGATAAATGCCACTGCACTGTCAATGAAATTGCCAAATATCAGAGCAAAATCAGTGGACCTCTGTTAGACCGTATTGATTTGATGGTGGAAATGCCGGCTGTTGGCTATGAAGATCTGCAAAACAGTACTCCCGGCGAATCTTCCGCAGAAATCAAAAAACGTGTGGTAAAAGCCCACGAAATCCAGCTGCAGCGATATAAAAAGGAAGGAATTTTCTTCAATGCTCAGCTGAATGCGGCACAAGTGGAGAAATACTGCCCTCTCGGGGAAGCAGAACAAAAACTGCTGAAGGCAGCCTTCTCTTCTATGGACTTAAGTGCAAGGGCTTATCACAAAATATTGAAAGTTGCCCGAACAGCAGCCGACTTGGACGGCAGCGAAGAAATCACCGTCCGTCATCTGGCGGAAGTTCTGCAATATCGTTCTTTAGACCGAAAATATATGATTTAACAGGAGATTGACTTATGACACTACATACAGACCAAATGTCCGATTCCTTCCGCATCGGCGCCATGCTGGCAGTCGTAGGCGGGTTTCTGGACGCATATACTTATCTGGCACGAGGTCAGGTTTTTGCCAATGCCCAAACAGGCAATATCGTCCTGCTTGGCGTGCACTTATCTGAAGGGGATTTCAAAAAAGCCCTTTCCTATCTGGTTCCCATTCTGGCATTTGTTGCTGGAATTTTTGTGGATGAATGGATCAAACATCGTCTGGAAGGAAAAGTGGCACTGCACTGGCGGCAGACGGTGCTTCTCATTGAAATTTTGGCTTTGATCGTCGTGATATTTCTTCCTCTGGGAAAGGCAGACCCCTTAGCCAATGCATTGGTTTCCTTTATCTGCTCTATGCAGGTACAAAGTTTCCGTAAATTTCATGGTATGCCTTATGCCACTACCATGTGTACCGGCAATCTGCGCAGCGGAACAGACCATCTGGTGAAATATTTCCAGACAAAAGACCCTTCCCGCAGAGAAAAAAGTTTCCATTATTACAGCATTATCCTATTCTTTATTCTAGGTGCTGCCATTGGCGCTGTAGGAACAAAACTCTGGGGCAGTCCTGCTCTGGTCATCTGCTGCATCCTGCTTGCAATTGCTTTTGCAATGCTCTTTGTAAAGCCAAAAACAGAATAAAAATAAAAAGATACTCCTTTAGGGGCATCTTCATAAGAAAACAAAGCAAGCTGAAATCCTTATGATATAGAGGATTTCAGCTTGCTTATTTTTATAAGATTTTATTTGATATATTTTCTTCTGAAGACAGCCGTCGCAATTCCCCTTAAGAAATCAAAGAAAAGAAAAATCAATGTTTTCTTAAAGGGAAGTTGCTTTTCTTAAGAAGTATCTTTTTTGTTTCAAAAAACCCGAAACACAAATTGTGTTTCGGGTTTTTACACTTATATTAATGTGCAGATAAAGAAAAATTATTCTTCTTCTTTTGCGAAGGATACCAGCAGATCGCCCTGGCTGACTTTTTCGCCTTCCACAGCATAGATCTTGTCGATCACGCCATCTTCTTTTGCTACGATAGATGTTTCCATCTTCATTGCTTCGATGGTCAGCAGAGGCTGGTTCTTCTTCACAGCTTCGCCTTCTTTTACCAGAATCTTGCTGATGGTACCGGGGATAGAAGAACCCAGGTGGTAAGGGTTGTTCTTATCAGCTTTCAGTTTACCATCGCTCTTAACTTCCAGATGTTTATCCAGAACTTTTACTTCACGCATTACGCCATTGATTTCGAATGTCAGCGCACGGAAACCTTCTGCATCGGGTTCAGACATATCGATGAATTTGATGATGATATCTTTACCTTCACCGATTTCAATGGAAGTTTCTTCACCTTTTGCCAGACCAAAGAAGTATACGTCACTAGTCAGTTTGGATACGTCTGTGTAGTATTCCCAATGGTCGCAATAATCATCATATACCTTTGGATACAGGGCATAGCTGATGACGTTTCTGGGGTTCACGTTTTTCATAACGTGTGCTTCTTTCAGATGCTTTGCAATGGCATCGAAATCCGCGGGAGGCAGCAGCGCACCTGCTCTGCCATCAATGGGTTTTCTGCCTTTCAGCACGATTTCCTGCAGTTCTTTGGGGAAACCGCCTTCAGGCTGACCGATATTCCCAATGAAGTAATCCACAACGGATTCAGGATAGGAAATATCTTTCCCTTCTGTCAGGATATTGTCTTTGTTCAGACCGTTTTTGGACATAAAGATAGCCATATCCCCTACAACCTTGGAGGAAGGTGTTACTTTTACGATGTTGCCCAGCAGTTCATTGGCTTCTTTATACAGATGTTTGATTTCTTCAAAGTTATCTGCGGAGCCCATGGATTTTACCTGTGCCAGCAAGTTGGAGTACTGACCACCAGGGATTTCGTATTTATAAATTTCAGTATTGGGTGTCTTCATTTCACTTTCAAAGCCAGTGAAGATCTGACGTACACCCTGATAGTAATGGCTCAGTTCAACCAGCTGATCAGGATCCAGACCGGTATCACGTTCTGTACCGCGCAGAGCTTCTACAACTGCGTTCATAGAAGGCTGGCTAGTCAGGGAGCTCATGGACTGGATTGCCAAGTCGGCAATATCTACGCCTGCTTCTGCAGCCATCAGTACGGTGCTGACACCGTTGCCTGTTGTGTCATGCGTATGCAGGTGCAGAGGAATATGCAGTTCCTGTTTCAGTGCTGTGAACAGTTCTTTTGCAGCATAAGGTTTCAGCAGACCTGCCATATCTTTGATTGCAAAAATGTGGCAGCCCATGTCTTCCAGTTCTTTTGCTTTGCGGATATAGTAATCCAGTGTATATTTTGTTTCCTTAGGATCCAGAATATCGCCGGTGTAGCAGATAGCACCTTCTACGATCTTGCCTGTTTTCAGTGCTTCTTCAACGGGCATCTTCATGTTTTCCAGCCAGTTCAAGCTGTCGAAGATACGGAATACGTCTACACCGCGTTCTGCGGAAACTTTGATAAATTCTCTTACAACGTTATCAGGATAGTTTGCGTAACCAACAGCGTTGGATGCACGCAGCAGCATCTGGATCAGTGTGTTGGGCATTGCTTCGGAAAGCTGCTGCAGTCTTCTCCAAGGAGATTCTGTCAGGAAACGATAAGCAACGTCGAATGTTGCACCGCCCCATGCTTCTACGGAGAATGCGTTTGCCATTGCCATGTTGGTTGCGGGTGCAGCCACAATCAGGTCATTTGTACGCAGACGTGTTGCCATCAGAGACTGGTGTGCGTCACGCATGGTGGTATCTGTTACCAGCAGGCGTTTTTCTTTCAGCAGGCTCTGTGTATAGTCTTTTGCGCCCATACGCAGGAATTTGTCTTTTGCGCCTTCTACAAAGATGGTTTTGCCATTTTTGTCCTGTCCGAAGGAAGGAGGCACAATGGGATCAAATTCGGGTTTGTGACCTCTAGATTCGTTAACGATTTTATTACCGATAAATTCTGCAATCTTAGTTGCTCTGTCTTTGCCCAGTACGATATGGAACAGTTCAGGTGTTTTTTCAATGAATGTTGTGGTGCATTTACCAGCATTCCAAACATCACTCTGCAGTACGTTGATCAGGAAAGGAATGTTTGTTTTTACACCACGGATTCTGGTTTCTTTGATGGCACGAACAGCTTTTCTTGTTACGCCTTCAAATGTTCTGTCGTGAGCGATGATTTTTACCAGCAAGCTGTCATAGTAAGGTGTAATTTCCGCACCTGTGTGAGCAGTACCGCCATCCAGACGGATACCATTGCCGGCAGGAGAACGGTATACACTAATTTTGCCTGTGTCAGGCAGGAAATTGTTGGCAGGGTCTTCTGTGGTGACACGCAGCTGAATGGCATAGCCATTGGAATGGATGTCATCCTGAGACTTGATGCCGATTTCAGGGGAATCCAGAGGATAACCTTCTTCAATCAGAATCTGTGCCTGCACAATATCAATACCCGTTACTTCTTCTGTTACGGTATGTTCTACCTGAATACGAGGGTTCATTTCGATGAAATAGTAGTTTTCGTCTGCATCCACCAAGAATTCCAGTGTACCAGCATTTTTGTATCCTACATGTTTGGACAGACGAACGGCATCTGCGAAGATTTTTTCTCTGACTGCATCGCTGACAGTAAAAGCGGGAGCAAATTCCACAACTTTCTGATGACGGCGCTGTACAGAACAGTCACGGTCAAAGAGATGCACAACGTTGCCGTATTTGTCACCCAGAACCTGAACTTCGATATGTTTGGGGTCACGGAGATATTTTTCAACGAAAATTTTATCGTCACCGAAGGCTTTTTTCGCTTCGTTTCTTGCTTCGTCAAATTCCTTGGGCATTTCTTCCGCACTGTTGACGATACGCATACCACGTCCGCCGCCGCCATTGCTGGCTTTCAGCATAACGGGGTAGCCAACTCTTTCCGCCACTTCCATAACTTCATCCAGGCTTCTGATGGCATGGTCAACACCAGGGATAATAGGCACATTACATTCGATCGCCATCTGTTTAGAGGAGATCTTATCCCCCATAGAGTACATAACGTCCACATCAGGACCAATGAAAGCGATACCAGCCTGGTTACATGCTTCTACAAAAGCGGGGTTTTCGGAAAGGAAACCATAACCGGGGTGGATGGCGTCAACGCCTTTTGCCTTTGCAATGTTGATGATATTACGAATATCCAGATATGCGTCGATGGGACCCTTTTCAGGATTGAGCATATATGCTTCGTCTGTTTTGGTACGGAACAGAGAGTATTTATCTTCTTTGGAGAAAATACCTACTGTCTGAATACCCAGTTCATTCAGGGCACGGTACACACGGATGGCAATTTCGCCACGGTTGGCAACCAGCACCTTTTTGAACTTTTTAATTTTTACTTCCTGCATGCTTATCATACCTCCTTTGTATATTCACTGAATCATCAGTCAAAATCTTGATTCCTTCAATGCCTATTGCTTTATTATAATATAGGTTTTTCCATTCGTAAACTATAAAAATACAATGAACGCCAGAAGATACAGAGAATCAATCACGCATTTTGCTGTAAAATTCTGTCAAAATTGCCATAACATCCTGCAAAAGACGACATTCAACCACTTCTGCATGCTGCAAAACAACCTGCCCGGCAGCGCCTTTTGCTACAATAATTTTTGCGTATCCCAGCCGATCAAGTTCCTTCAAACGGCTTTCCATGGCAGGTACCCGCTTCAATTCTCCCGTCAGCCCCACATCGGCAATGAACGCCCAATCCGGCGGGATGGGTCTGTTTTTCACAGAAGAAACAATGCTCATGAGCACTGCCAGATTGGCCGCCTGTTCTTTCAAAAACAAGCCGCCTGTGGTCTTGACTACCACGTTTTTATCATACAGCTTCACATTGCCTCGCTGTTCCAAAATGGAAAGAAGGGTATGAAGGGTATCTTTCTTCATGGTTTCGCTGATGCGGGAAGGATATGGTGTAAAGGACTGAGAAACCAGACTTTCCACTTCTGCCACAATGGGACGGGAGCCTTCCCGCAAAACTGTAACAGCACTGCCGGAAACCAGTTCATTTCTGTTTCGCTTGGTAATGAAATATTCTGATGGATTATCAATGGAACGCAGACCTTTTTCCGTCATGGCAAAAAAGCCCATTTCTCCAGTGCTGCCAAAACGGTTTTTCGTTGCCAAAAGTCCACGGAGCTCGTCTGCCCCTTCGCCTTCCAATACCAGAACCGTATCCACCAGATGTTCCAATGCACGCAGACCAGCAATCTCGTCATTTTTATTCATCTGCCCAATCATCAGCGCCGCTCGCTGTCTGCGTTTATCCTTTGCGCACTGTACCAATGCAGAAGCACATTCCATGGTCTGGGTAGGATTGCCTGCTCTTGCAGGATAAAATTCCGCCAAAGAAAATGTCTGGATACTATCCAGAATAATCAAATCCGGGTCAACTTCTCCAACGGCAGACAATACGGCATCCATGGAAGTATCTGCCAAAATCCAGATATTATCCGCAATATCTCCCAGTATCCTGTCTGCTCGATTCTTGATCTGGCTATCACTTTCCTCCCCTGTGGCATATAGCACACGATAGCCTGCATTTGCCAGTTGGTATGCCACCATCAGGCACAATGTGGATTTCCCACCGCCGGGAGGGGATGTCAAAATCGTTACAGAATCCCGAACGATGCCGCCGCCCATAACACGGTCAAACTCCCCAATGCCTGTCAGAAGGCGCTGGCTTTTGCTGCTTTCTACTTCCTTCAAACGGGAAAGGGTCAGCTGTACGGGCTTTGTGCTGCTTTTTTCCTTTTTGGTTTCTTCCTGTTCAGAAAATGTGTTCCACTCTCCACATTCCGGGCATTTCCCCATCCATTTTGAGCTTTTGTATCCACATTCACTGCAAATATACGATGTTTTTACTCTCATTCTTCCACCTCGATGATAACCTTTTCTGTTGTCATCATAAAAACAGACAGATAAACAAAAATCGATAAAGCCTTTTGCAAGACTCTATCGATTTTCTTTTCATCATGTACTGAAAAATCAGATTTTAGCCGATTTTTTCAATTTTCACAGGTGTTGCATTTTTCTGGATTTCTACAGAGAATGTCACTTTACCTGTCATATTTGTTTTCATTTTGCCAACGTTTACATCGTCAACCAGAATTTTGTATTCTGTTTCTGCTTCCAGTTCCAGTGTCAGCTGAACATCTTCTTCTGCTTCTACCAAGAAGGAAACGCCTCTTTCATCCTGTACAAAGTTCAGAACAGTTGCGCCGGGTACTGCTTCCAACAGCATTTTACCGTTCTTTTCCAGTTTTGTGATTTCTTTAAATGTTTTTACTTTATACAAATCGCCCTGCACTTCAAAGTCCAGCACTTTTTTCTTTTCATCCATCAGGTAGTTGCCGAAACTGATGCTGCCGTCATCTTCTTTTCTAATCAATTCCTCAATTACTGCCATGTTGCTTACCTCCCAAGCGTCCTTTCTTTATTTCCTTTTCCGAACAAGAATATGCACGGTAATGTTCCTGATAATATATCAGAATGATTATATCACAAAACCTGCCGCAGGTATATACCAAAATTCTGCTTTTTTCTATCTATTTGTTCGTTCATTTTACCACACGGAAGAGGAAGCCGTTTGTTTTTACACCAACAGAAACTTTATCCCCTGCTTTGAAGTTGCCCATGAGATATTCTTCTGCAAAAGCATCCTCAATGCGGGACTGGATAGCACGGCGAAGGGGTCTTGCGCCAAAGGCTTTGTCATAGCCTTCTTCCGCGATTTTTTCCAGTGCTTTATCCGTAAAAGTAACGGTAATGTCCATATTTTCCTTGATGCGTTTGGAAACGGTTTTGGTCATAAGTTTTACGATTTCCAGAATATCTTCCTGTGTCAGAGAATGGAACACAATCATATCATCAATACGGTTCAAAAATTCTGGTTTAAAGATATGGCGCACTTCTTCCATAACGTTTTTCTTCATGTTCTGATAACTCTGTTCTTCTGTTTCCATGCTGGTAAAGCCCACACGTTTTGGCTCTACAATACTTCTTGCACCGGCATTGGAAGTCATGATAATCACAGTGTTTTTAAAATCCACTTTTCTGCCCTGACCATCGGTGATATGACCATCGTCCAGCACCTGTAACAGTACATTGAATACATCAGGAGATGCTTTTTCGATTTCATCGAACAGCACAACAGAATAAGGATTCCGGCGGACTTTTTCACTAAGCTGACCGCCTTCTTCGTAGCCCACATATCCCGGAGGAGAACCTACCATACGGGATACGCTGTGTTTCTCCATATATTCGGACATGTCAATACGAATCATAGCATCTTCATCCCCAAAGAGGGCTTCTGCCAAAGCTTTGGACAATTCTGTTTTACCAACACCTGTAGGTCCTAAGAACAGGAAGGAACCGATGGGGCGGTTAGGGTCTTTCAGCCCTACTCTGCCGCGGCGGATGGCTTTTGCCAATGCCTTTACGGCTTCTGACTGTCCAATGACACGCTGATGGAGTGTATCTTCCAGATGCAGAAGTCGCTGGCTTTCTTCTTCCTGCAAACTCTGCAAAGGCACACCTGTCCAAACAGAAACCACTTCTGCCACTTCTTCTCTGGTGACTACCTGTGCCTGATTTTCATGGTTGTTTTCCCATTCTTTTTTGGCTTCTTTCCACTGAGCACGAAGGGCGTCCTGTGCCCGTTTGATTTCCGCAGCCTTTTCAAATTCTTCTGTCTTGATGGCAGCTTCTTTTTCTTTTTCCATTTCCGCCAGTTTTTCTTCCATTTCTGCCACATTATCCGGCGCGCTGAATGTTTTCAGACGCAGACGGGAAGCGGCTTCGTCAATGAGGTCAATGGCTTTATCCGGCAGGAAACGGTCAGATACATATCTGGCAGAAAGTTTCACAGCCGCTTCGATGGCATCATCGGAAATGGTTACTTTATGATGCATTTCATATTTATCACGCAAAGCCTTCAGCATTGCCACTGCTGCCTGTTCATCAGGTTCTTCCACTTTTACAGGCTGGAAACGACGTTCAAAAGCGGCGTCTTTTTCAATATGTTTCCGGTATTCTTCCAAAGTGGTGGCACCAATGAGCTGGATTTCCCCACGGGAAAGAGCGGGCTTCAAAATATTGGATGCGTCAATGGCGCCTTCCGCAGCCCCTGCACCGATGATGGTATGAATTTCATCCACAAACAAAATGATATTGCCATCGGCTTTTACTTCATCCATGGCTTTTTTCATACGTTCTTCAAATTCCCCACGGTATTTGGAGCCAGCCACCATGGCAGACAAATCCAGACCAACGATTCTTTTATTTTTCAAAGTATCAGGCACATTGCCTTCAGCGATTTTCTGGGCAAGACCTTCCACAATGGCAGTTTTTCCGACACCGGGATCACCTACCAGACAAGGATTGTTTTTGGTACGACGGCTCAAAATCTGCACAATTCGTTCAATTTCCTTATCTCTGCCCACAATAGGGTCAAATTTATTTTTCTTTGCCAGTGCCGTCATATCACGGCTGAATTTATCCAATGTTTCTGTGGCGCTTTTTTCCTGTTTTTCCCCCTGGCTGTTCATGCCGCGGGCATTGCCGTTCTGGTCTTCCCCTTCTCCCAGCATGTTCATGATGTCATCATACAAACGCTGGAGATTCAAATCCAGAGATACCATAATCCGTACAGCAATGTTGTCATTTTCTCGAATGAGGGCAATGAGGATATGTTCTGTACCTACATAACCGGTACCCATGCGGAATGCTTCCTGCACACTGCTTTCCACCACACGTTTTGCACGAGGTGTAAAGTCCGCAGGAATATAGTAAGCAGAGGTGCCCCCTGTCATAGACTGGATTTTGTCCATGACCTGATGATAGGTCACGCCCTGACTTTCCAGCGCCTTTGCGGCTACACTGTCGCTGACCAATGTCAGTCCCAGCAAAATATGTTCAGTTCCTACATATTTATTCCCCAGTTTCAAAGCAGCCTCCTGGGCTCTTTTCAGCACTTCCTGGGCTTTATTTGTAAATTTTCCTTGCATTGTCATTCACCGTCCTTTATTTTGTTAGCCAATCACCTTTGTGATTGCTAATTTTATGATGAAAATAAAAGAACATTGCTGTTCTTTTATTTGTTTCTCTATTTTCAAGAACATTATAATACACATTGCAAAAAAAAGCAAAACAACTTTTTTACAATTCTCCCAATTTTTCCGAAAAAAGCGAAAATGGCATATCACTTGGCAAAGAACGAATGGAAAAACCTTCTTTCTGTTTTTCCCATTTTCCTTCCAGCTTCCATGACCACAAAGCCATATTGCCAACGCCTCTCATGGGCTGTAATGTATTATATTTTCTGTCACCCCAAATGGGTGCGCCGTGATGGGGAGTTTGGACACGAATCTGATGGTGCCGCCCTGTTTCCAGTGTGATTTCCACCAAAGAAAGGGGCTGTTCATTCCACATGGTTTCTGCAAGTACCTGATAATGCAAAATAGCTTTCTTGGCGCCTTTTCTGGAAGCGGACACCACTTCTGACAGATTGGTTCTGGCATTTTTGAAAAGATAATCTGTCCATGTACCGCTTTTTTCTTCCAAAGTACCCCAAAGGACAGCCAGATAAGATTTCCGCCAGCCGCCAGCCTGCATCATTTTGGAGAGAGCCGCTTCTGCCTGTTTTGTCTTGGCAAAAACCATAATCCCCCCAACCGGGCGATCCAGACGATGCACCAATCCCAATTCTTGTTTCATCTGGGCTGACAGCAGGGAAAGCAAGTCTGCATCCCCTGTTCTGTCTGGCTGAGCAGGCATGCCCTGTGGTTTTTCCACAGCCACCATATCTCCATTTTCAAATAATATCCGCAAATCCATGCCTTACACTTCTTTCATCAATATACCGCTGTGTGGCGGCATTTCCAGCTGTATCGTGCCATTTTCCACTGTCAGCAGTTCTTTTTCTGTAAAATAATCCATTTCTTTTGTCTTGAGCAAAACTTCCATTTTGCCGTAGGACTGCACACCAATCTGCCATACAGGCAAAGAAACCTGTACAGCTTCCTCCCGATTGTTGCAGACAATCAGACAGCGTTCTTCTTCGCAGAAACGTCCGTATGCCAGAATACCATTTTCTGTATCCAAAGGCTTTAAGGAACCTTTCCGCAAAGAAATATGTTCTTTCCGCAAACCAATGAGTATTTTATGATACTGTACCAGTTCATCATCTTCCCGATTCCAAGGGAAAGGTCTGCGGTTATCCGGGTCTGTCCAGCCAGTTACACCAGCTTCATCCCCATAATATACCGTAGGTGCACCAGGCCATGTCATTTGCAGCAACACCGCTTCCCGGAACACCGCTTTATTGACACCACGATTGGCTGCCTGTGCGCCATCTGTGTGAAGCCGTCCCGTTCTTCCATTTGTTCTAGTCAGAAAACGGGAATGATCGTGGTTAGAAAGTTCATTCATGGCAACCCCTGCCGCCTGGGCAGGCATTCTGCCCATTTGATACCGAATGGTATCCCAGAAAACGGCGTTATTGTTTTTCAAATCCTGACGGGATTCTGTACTATGTTTGGAAATACCTGTGAAATACCATGAAACTGGTTCCATGAAAGCATCATAGTTCATAACGCCATCCCATTGGTCACCTCTGAGCCATGCTTCCGCATCCCCGTAATGTTCCGCCAGAATCAGGGCTTCGGGATTGGCTTTTTTCACAGCGCTGCGGAAATCATGCCAGAATTTATGGTTAAATTCTTCGGATTTGCCCACATCTGCCGCAACGTCCAAACGCCAGCCGTCAGCGTTATAAGGGGGAGAAACCCATTTCTGCCCAATACGCATAATTTCCCAATACAAGGCAGAACAGTTCTCCATATTCAGCTTGGGATGGTTGGGATAATCCCACCAGCCTTCATAAGAGCCATCTTCTTTCCAATAAAAATAATCATGATAAGGGCTCTGTTTGCAGTAATAAGCGCCTTTTTTCTGATATTTGTAAATTTCTTCCCGATCCAGCCATTTATGGAAGGCTCCACAATGGTTGAATACACCATCCAGAATGACACGCATGCCTCTTTTGTGGGCTTCTTCCACCAGACGAATAAAAAGCGCGTCACTTTCCATCAGATTCCGTTCACTGGTGGTTCTAGTAATATAGGCTTTTGCCTGACTATTTTTCTCACCGGGCTCCACCACTTTGTCATAATCCTCTACAATCACACCAAAGTGCGGGTCAACGTGGTCATAATCCTGAATGTCGTATTTATGACTGCTGGGGGAAACAAAAATGGGATTCAGATACAATACTTCCACACCCAAATTTTGCAGATAGTCCATTTTCTGCAAAATCCCCTGCAAATCGCCGCCGTAAAAATGGCAAAAATCGCCGTCTTCCGGCTGCGCATACCAGTCTTTCACGCCCTGCACCTGATTTTCCAGATAGTTGTATTCCCCCGTTTTCACATCATTGGAAGGATCTCCGTTGCAAAAACGGTCTACAAAAATCTGGTACATGACTGCGCCTCGTGCCCAAGCAGGTGTCTGGAAATTCCGCAGCAACCGAAAATAGCCGTCCATGGGAAATTCCTGAGATATGCCGTTTCTTGTATAATAATAAGATGTTTCATTATATATGATCTGGAAAAAGTAGTTTGCCGCTTCTTCTGTCGGCGGCAGAACAACACGGTAACGGTCGAACACACGACCGTTTTCCACTCGTTCCATCAATAATCTTTTGTCATCTACACATAAGCATACTGCAGACGCATTATTGCGTCCGGTCAGTATGGAAATTTCCACAAAATCTTCGGCTGACGGTTCTGCCGGTTTCCGGAAGTTTTCCGATTCGTCACTGAACACAGCCTGTGGCAAAAACGCTTCCTTGCAAAGTCTGTATTTCTTTTTTACGCTTTGCACCAAGTCCAAATAATAATCCATATTTTCACCGTCCCTGCACCAATTATAATATGCCAGAAAATTCATGTCAAACACTGACTCTTTTTTCGGACAAAATGAAAATGAGCAACCTGCCGATGGCTGCTCATTTTCACAAAGAGAAGGTATTTCTTATTGGGATTGCGTCTTACCGCAATGTGAAAATATTGGGGAGTTTTCACAGTTGTTATTATAGCATGTGGGACATTAAATGTCTAGCCCATTTTTAAAATTTTTTCAAAAAATTTTTCTTACAGACAATGAAAAACAAAGGATACTTTTTATCATTTTTTCAAAAATCCGTCTGTTGTCAAACATCCATCCGTGATTTTGAATAAATGATTTCCATTTCACACTAAAATTTTATCATTCTTGTCAAAACACCATTATGCAGGAAATCCACTGTAATTGCACAAAATCCAGCATTTCCCGCTTATTTTATGCTTTTTTCCTTCTCTTTATTTATGGAAATTAGCTCATATAATCCGCTAAAACTCTGGCAAGATTATCTTCCCCCAATATCCGTACACCTTCTTGGATCTGCTGACGTTCTATCTCCGGCAATACAGATAAAGGCACATCTGTACATTCATATAATGTTATTTTTCCATCGGCATCCTCTCGAAAGACAGCCAGCATACCATCCTGTTCACCCAACAGAAAACTTTCGTCACTGCGCCCTTCCACTGTGCTGCGTAAAATCACTTTATCCGGCGAAAAGAAAACCACCTGCCATCCATCATAAATACTGCGCACCTGTGCCAGATTCAAACCCAACAGATAATTCTGCACAGGTTCCACCTGTTCTGCAGTTCTCTGATCTTCCGTATAGTAATACTGATACACGATTTCCGCATTTTCCCCAATGACTGCTTCTTCTTTTGCAACGGGTTCTGTCTGTTCTATATGTTCTTCCTGTACTTCAGGCTCCTGTATTCTTTGGATATATAAATATCCTGCCGCTGTGCAGGAGAGAAAAACAAGAACAGCCAAAAGCGCAATCCCTCTTTTCATACCTACCACCTCGATGAAAAGTATGGACAACTTTTGGCTGATTTATACATTTTTTTGCTATGAATCAGGAAAGATGGAAATGCACGGGCACACCATTTTCATAAGCACAGGGAATTTCTCCCTGAATCAAAGGAATGAGGTAATCCATCATTTCCTGTGTGATGTCATTGCCTTCTTCATTGATCCATTCATCGGGTACCTTTTTCACACGATTGAGCACCTGATCCACAGGAATGAAGAACACTTCCGATGCATAAGGCGCATCAGAAACTCTGCGCAGGCATGCCATTTCACCGCTGCCGCCTTCCAGTGCATAACGCACCGCTTCCCGTCCCATAGTGCGTGCTTCCTGAATATCTGTTGCACTTGCCACATGGGATGCGCAGCGCTGCATAAGATTCAGTTCCACACTGCGGACTTTGCAGCCGATTTCCTGACGCAGGATTTCCTCTAAGAAACGGGAAACCCCTGCCAGAATCCGATGGCCGAATTCATCTTCCACACGATTCTGGAGGCTGTCAGTCAAATAAGCTCCTTCTTCATTGCGCAGACCTTCGCTGACTGCCACAATGACAGAGCGTTTTTCCATCATCTTTTCACGCACGTCAAAGAGGAATTGTTCCACGGAGAAAGGACGTTCACTCAGATAAATCAAGTCTGGTGCCGCATCTCCGTTCAGTCTTGCCAAAGCAGCGGATGCTGTGAGCCAGCCTGTATCCTGCCCCATGATTTCTACCACTGTAATGGAAGGCAATGCATATACATTGCAGTCGCAGGCAATTTCTGTCAATGTGGTACCGATATATTTTGCAGCGGAACCAAAACCAGGAGAATGGTCTGTTTCCGGCAGATCGTTTTCAATGGCTTTTGGTACACCAATGATTTTGATGTCATTGATATGATGGTTCCGGCAGTATTCGGATAATTTATGCACCGTATCCATGGAGTCACTGCCGCCGATGTACATAAAATAACCGATATTATATTTTCTGAAAACGCTGATTGCCTTTTCATACTCAAAGGCATTTTCTTCCCATGGAGATAATTTCATATGGCAGGAACCCAATGCGGAAGATGGTGTCTGGCAAAGAAGCTGACGGGCGCTTTCATCCGCCAGCAATTCTGTCAGGTCTACAAACCGTTCAGACAACATCCCCATAATCCCGTTTTTCACACCATATATTTTCTCAATCTCCGGATGCTCCAATCCCATTTCCACCACACCGCAAAGAGTGGCATTGATCGCAGCTGAAGGACCGCCTGATTGGGCTACCAGCAAGTTTTTTTTCATGTTTGTTCCGCCTTTCTGTTGCTCATTGCATTTGCTATGCGTATTCGCTATGGTACATTATAAATAGAATTCCCAAAAGATACAATAGCGAATTTTCCCGAAGTTTTTTTACCCATACAATTTTGAAAAATATTCTTTATACCAACCAAAAGAAAAAGCCGCTCTTTCCAGGAAAAAGCGACTTTCAAAATCATCCAAAAATCACGGACAAAATGGTAAAAGCAATGATGGATAATATGGTATAAAGTGAAATGGTCGTTGATGTATACACCTTGTCTTTTTCTCTGACAGCATACAGAGGGCTCATAAAACAAGGCGGCATAAAAGCATACAGGAATACCGCAATCTTCATTTCCTGTTCTGCCACAAAATTCCGCAGTACAAACCACACGCCCATCAAAAGCACCCCTTGCAGCACCAGACGAATGGCAGCAGATTTCCCCGCAGAAGAAAGCACCCGTTGATCCAGTTTCAAATCATAACCAACACACAGCAGAATCAATGCGGAAACGGGTGTTGTAATCATGGAAATCAAAGAAGAATATACATCCCCCACCCGACTTCCTGCAATCTTCGGCAATATGCCTGTAACGCCCAGCAAAATACCAAGTACAACCCCGTACATGGCAGGTGCACGCAGTACTGTGGAAAGCAGCTGTCCGCCGCCACTTCTCCCTTTGCCTGTGGCAGTAATCAATGCCAGATAAACAGTAAATGTAAAAATGCAGTTTGCCATATCCAAAGCAGCAATATTGGAGAGCATTTCTGAGCCGCACAACGCTATATACAATGGATATGCCATCATACCGCCCTCAAAAGTCGCTGTCAGAAAAGGCAGATATCTGCCCTGACTGCCGCCGACCAAAGGCCGCAGCAGATAGCCAGCACCTGTAGCAATGAAAAGCTGTACCAGCATCACAGCCAACAGCAGCAGTGTTACCTTGTTATACTCTGCCATCCCCAATGCGTCTACCAGAACAACGGGCAGCATGATATTGGTTGCTACCAATTTAATGCCATCCATACCGGCACGGCTAATCCAGCCAAAACGATTGGCAGCCATACCAAGCCCCAGCATACAGAATACCGGCAGCACAATAGCCAATACATTCATATTCCTTCCCCCTTTTTCCCTATTGACCTCAGTATACCGCAAATCAAAAAGGGGAACAAGAGAGAACGGGGAAATATGCACAGAAAAAAAGACAACATCCATAAAACAACTTCCACTTCAGAAAACATCGCTTTTCCTTGATTTCTTAAGAGAATTGTGACAGCTGTCTTTGGAAGAATAAATTTTGCTAAAAATAAGAAAGCCGAAAGCCTCTATATAACAAGGATTTCAGCTTTCTTCGTTTTTATGAGGATGCCCCTAAAGCAGATTCCCCTGAAAAAGCATCTCTTTTTCTCAATTTCTCGCCTTCCAAAAGAATAATCCTATAAAAAATGGCTGGAACCCTTACAATACAAAGGATTTCAGCCATTTTGATTTCTTTATGAAGCAGCCCCTAAGAGGCTTTCTCTTTTTCGCTGAGAATTACAGTGTCAGTGTAGGTGCAGCGTAAACTCTTGCTGCCATTTCGGAATCCAGCAGATACAGTGCTTTGGGATCTGTACCGAACAGTTCCATTTTTGTGATCAGGTCGTTTGCGTTTGTTTCTTCTTCGCCCTGCTCTTTTACAAACCAATCCAGGAACTGCATGGTACGGAAGTCATTTACTTCCTGTGCAGCCGCATAGATGTTGTGAATCAGGCTTGTTACATAAACTTCATGTTCCAGACCAGCTTTCAGAGGGTCCATCAGGCTGTTCATAGGCACATCAGGTTTGCCGATCGCTTCCAGTGTAACAGTTGCGTTGTTGTTATGCAGGTACTGATAGAACAGCAGAGCGTGGTCACGTTCTTCCTGTGCCTGGATTTTATACCAGTTTGCAAAACCTGCCAGACCTTTAGATTCATAATAGTTCGCAAAATCCAGATACAGATATGCAGAATAGAATTCTTTGTTAACCTGTTCATTAATAAGCTGTGCTACTTTTTCATTTAACATAATCCTTTTCCTCCTTGATGTTCTTATGCTTCATCCTCTGTGGCATCCTCTGCCTCTTCTAAGACTTCCGGCTGCCGCAAAGCATAAACTTTTTCAATGCGTTTTTCTTCAAACTGTTTGATTTGGAACAGCCAGCCGCCCACAGCAATTTCCGGCATTTCATCATCTTCCGGAATTCTGCCCAGACGACCGATCAGATAACCGCCTAATGTGTCATAATCCTCGTCATCTTCAAAGACGATGCCAAGCTGTTCTGCAACATCCTGCAGATCTGCTTTCCCGCTGATGGAATAGCTATTTTCATCAATGGGACAGATGTCTTCCTCTTCTTCCAGATCGTATTCGTCAAAGATATTCCCAACAATTTCTTCCATGACGTCTTCCATGGTAACGATACCGGACGTGCCGCCGTATTCATCAATAACGATTGCCATGTGCACTTTTTCCCGCTGCATTTCCTCAATGAGCTCGTCCGTTTTCTTGGAAAAGGGCACAAAATAAGGCTGCATCATGATGTCCTCCAGATGGAAATTGCCTTCCTCCATTCTGGTAGAATCGGTCAGAATATACTTGACCAGATCCTTCACATGGAATACGCCTACAATATTGTCGATATTGTCTTCATAGACCACAATACGGGAATACTTTTCCTCCATCAGCACTTCCTTGATTTCTGCCAGTGTAGCTTCCAGAGGCACCGCAACGATATCTGTACGGTGTGTGGCAATTTCTTCCACAGACGTATTGCTCAGCTCAAAAATATTGTTGATCATCTCTTTTTCTGATTCGTCAATGGAGCCGTTGCTGCCGCCTGCATCTACCATCTGGCGAATGCCTTCTTCTGTTACCGCGTGCTGCGCATGCTTTTTCTGCAAAAGCATGATCTTCGCAATCAGCACGATATTCAATACAACGGAAACGCCTAGACCAATTATGGTTTCCAAAAATAATCTCCCTCCAAAATGTCAAAGTTTACATATTTACACTTCAAAGTTTATCCCGAAACCCCCTCTATGTCAAGTTTTTTCCGCCCCTCTTCCCAGTCCTCTGCTGCTTCTAAGAAGAATATTTCTCCCTTTTGCCCATGCTTGACAAACAAAAAAAATCGTTATATTCTGTTACTGTAATTCTTATGTAAACACTTTTTGAAACTAAATCAGATATAAAGGAGTGAGTGAATTGGCAGAAAAAAAACCACCTCGCATTGATACCAGACTGCGGAAGCATATCGTTACCATGCCGGAAGAAATCTGGGCAGCCAGCGGCATTGTTATTTGGGGCAGACGTATCAAATCCCTTGTCTTTTCTACGGATATTGCCATCATCCGTAACTGTAACGCTGACGCTGTGTTGGCAGTATATCCCTTTACGCCTCAGCAGGTCATTACCAATTCAATCATCACCGCCTCCAGCATTCCTGTATTTGCAGGCGTAGGCGGCGGTACCACCACAGGCCCTCGTGTTGTGATGCTGGCAAAAGACGCCGAAGCCCTTGGTGCAATGGCAGTTGTTGTAAACGCACCAACCACCAATGAAGTCATTCATGAAATCAGCAAAATCGTTGATATCCCTGTTGTCATCACAGTTCTGGACGAAAATACAGATATCGATGCCAGAATCGCGGCAGGCGCAGGCATCCTGAATATTTCCGCTGCTGGAAAGACACCAGAAGTCGTTGCAAAAATTCGTGAAAAATACCCTGAAATTCCGATTATTGCTACTGGCGGTCCCACCAGAGAGAGTATCAAACGCACCATTGAAGCAGGCGCAAATGCTATCAGCTTCACACCACCTACAGCAATGGATCTGTTCCACGGTCTGATGTCCAGATATCGTTCCGAACATGAATCCAGAACAAAAGAGCAGACAAACGAATAAACAAAAGAAAGGTGAAACCTCTTATAAAAGAAGTTTCACCTTTTTTATGTTCAAAATATCATCACTGCTTAATCTTCATAAATGGGGAAACGGTCAGTCAGCGCACGCACTCTCTTTGCCGCTTCTTCTTTGGTACCTTCGTAATCCTTCAGTACCATTGCCATGATTTCTGCAATTTCTTCCATTTCCGCTTCTTTCATACCGCGGGAAGTTACAGCAGGTGTGCCAACACGGATACCGCTTGTGACAAAAGGAGACTGAGGGTCATCGGGAATGGTATTTTTATTGACTGTGATTGCCACTGCATCCAGCACTTTTTCCGCATCCTTACCTGTGATATTCAAAGAACGCAGATCCAGCAGCATCAGATGGTTGTCCGTTCCGCCAGAAACCAAATCCACACCATGTTTCTGCAGCGCAGCCGCCATAGCTTTTGCGTTTTTCACAACCTGTCCGATATATTCTTTGTAAGCAGGCTGCAATGCTTCCTGGAAGCAAACAGCTTTAGATGCAATGATATGCATCAAAGGACCGCCCTGAATGCCAGGGAAAATAGCCTTGTCGATCTTCTGAGCATACTCCGCTTTGCACATGATCATACCACCTCTGGGTCCACGCAGTGTCTTATGGGTAGTGGTTGTCACAAAATCCGCATAAGGCACGGGAGAAGGATGGTATCCTGCCGCAACCAGTCCTGCAATGTGGGCAATATCTACCATAAAATATGCCCCAACTTCTTTTGCCACATCACTCATATATTTGAAGTCGATGGTTCTGGCATAAGCACTGGCACCTGCCACAATCATTTTGGGCTTCACTTCCAGAGCTGTTTTGCGGAAAGCTTCATAATCAATATATCCTTCATGGTTCACGCCATAAGGTACAAAGTGGAAGTATTTCCCGGACATATTGACGGGACTACCGTGCGTCAGATGACCGCCATGATCCAGATTCATCCCCATAACTGTATCACCAGGTTCCAGCATAGCAAAATATACTGCCTGGTTTGCCTGAGAACCGCTGTGAGGCTGTACGTTTACATGATCGCAGCCAAAAAGCTCTTTTGCACGCTCTTTCGCCAGATTTTCCACAATATCCACTTTTTCACATCCGCCATAGTAGCGTTTTGCAGGATAACCCTCTGCGTATTTATTGGTCAAAGGGGTTCCCATTGTATACATGACTGCTTTGGAAACAATGTTTTCAGAAGCAATGAGTTCAATATTATGCTGTTGTCTTTCCAGTTCCGCAACAATGGCATCTGCCACTGCGCCATCAATTTTTCGAATCTCGCTAAAATCTAACATCGTCATCTCCTCCTTGGAATTTGCTGTTTTTTGTCATTTTCAGATGTAAAGCTCCTTTTTCTATGAGTTACAGTTATTATAACACCTTTTTTACAAAAAAACTCACCAAATCCACCACAGAAAAACAAATGTTTTTCTACAGCATATTTTTTATGCCTGTTAAATGCACCCATTTCACACAGCCACATAGTATATAAAAGAATCCAATCACAATATCCAAAGGAGGCTGTCTTATGGGAGCTTTTGAATTTGAAAACAATGCAGAAATCACTGCAAGATGCTGTGGCTGCAACAGCAACAGCAACCAGAACGAAGCCTGCATCATCGCACAGAAAATCTTCGACCAGTGCAGAGTTCAGAAATGTCTGAGTCCTGACATTTTGGGTCCTGCAAGAAGTGTTTGCGGCGGCATGAATGGCTGCAACGACATGATGTGCGACGGCGACATCATCATTCCCCCCGTCAATGCAGCAACTGTTACCATGCACAATCCGGAACTGAGCAGAATCGACATTCTGCGCAAATGCCCCAACACTTTCCGGGAAGGCTGCTGGGATCTGGAACTGCGGTATGTGTTTGACTACACACTGGAATTCCGCAGAGCAGACGGCTGCCCTATCGGCTGCACAGATGCTACCAGCTCCTACACACTGAAAGTGACACTGTTTGGTTCCACAGAATCCGACGTAACTACTGTATCCGATTTGTTTGACTGCTGCGGCAATTCCCACGGCGGACCTTTCGTTACAGCCGAAGGGAAAGCCGTTGGTCTGGCAGCAGAATTGAAATACCCCGGCTGTGGATGCAGCTGCAACTGCTGCAATAACTGCGGATGCAATAATTGTGGATGCGGCAACTGCGGTTCCAACAACTGTGGCTGCAACAACTGCGGCTGTGACAATGGTGACGCATCCATGGGCGCACCCATTGCCGTTAATGTCACATTGGGTCTGTTCACCATCATCAAACTGTTCCGTACCGTAAATATGCTGGTACACAGCTTTGGCAACTGCGTGCCCGAACCTTGCAGCATTTCCACAAACGGAGATGTAGATCCTTGCCGCAACTTCGACCGGGTACCTTTCCCTCTGGATCTGTTCTCTCCTTCCACACAGCCCCGCTCCTGCTGCGGTTTCGGTGACACATACGGCTCCGCAAGCTGTCGGGAAGAATGCAGCTGCAATGACAGCTGTGATTCCGGCTGTGGTTCCAACTCCCGCAGTGGCTGTGGCAATTCCTGCGGTAACAGCTGCGGCTCTAACTCCTGCGGCTCCAATTCCTGCGGCAGCAACCGTAACTCCAATTCCTGCGGCAACAGCAATAACTGCTGCAGAAGATAACACACATCCACACAATAAAACCTCCCCCTCATTGATATCATAATCAGGACCACCGGCTTAGCCGGTGGTTTGCTCTGCCCCTAGAAGGGGCTCTTACCAGCTGCGCTTGCAAGCGCATTGAAAGTCCGCCAAGTGCTCTACTTTCTCAACTGCCGCCCTTGGCGGCTATTTTTATTTGTTCCCTTTTACTTTTTCACCCGTGAACGGGTCAATGTACTCACTTAAACTTATTTGATCTGCCATCCAATCTTCTTTTAATTGATTGTTGATATATTCCCGGATCTTTTTTGTATTCTTTCCTACTGTATCAACATAATATCCTCTGCACCAAAATGTTCTATTTCCATATTTGTATTTTAAATTTGCGTGCCTGTCAAAAATAATTAAAGAACTTTTCCCTTTCAAATATCCAACTATTTCTGATACGCTGTATTTGGGCGGTATGCGAATCAACATGTGTATGTGATCTGGACAACATTCTGCTGCTATGATTTCTATTCCTTTTCTTTCGCATAATTCTCTAAGTATTTTTCCTATTTCCGCTTTCATCTTTCCATATATTACTTGTCTTCTGTACTTTGGTGCGAATACAATATGATATTTACATTCCCAACTTGTATGTGCTAAACTATTCATATAAAAACCTCCTATGCTTTCTTGTGTCTTGGCGGACTCAAGATGATGATAGCATAGGAGGTTTTTGCTTGAAGCTGAAGCTCACTGATTCCCCCGGCATAGCCGGGGGTTTTTATTGGATTTACCAACAAAAAGCCGCCAAACCTCTCGGTTTGACGGCTTTTTTCCTTGATTATCCCTGCTGTCTGGGATAAACCATGTTTTCTTCTTTGATCTGTTCCAGCACTTCTTCCAGGAACTTTCTGCATTCGATTTTTGTAATTTCCAGATTATGATCCAGATAGTTACCGCACATTTCTGCTTTTGCCGCAGGAATTTCACCTGTAAATTCAGCCATATAGCGGTATGCGTCTGCCATGATCGGCGCAACATCCTTGGATTCCAAATCGCCTTTGAAAATCACATACATCCCTGTACGGCATCCCATGGGACCAACATAAATGGTCTTATCTGCCCACTGGTCATGTCCGCGGAAAAAGGTTGCCATCAGGTGTTCAATGGTATGCATCACAGAAGTATCCATAACCATTTCGCGGTTGGGTTCCTTCATTCTTACGTCGAATGTGGTCAGTACACCATCACCCACGGTATCTTTTCTGGAAACATAAATTCCTCTCAACAAACGATTATGGTCAATGCCAAAACTTGTAACGTCCATAATGATCCTCGCTTTCTGTACTCTGTTCTGTTTTCCTATTGTATCTTTTTTTGACAGAAAAAGCAATAGCGCACGCCTTTGGAAAAACCATTGCTTTTTATACCGTAAACCGTTATAATGTATAAAAATAGAAACATCACCAAGGAAAGAGGGAAAGATTATGGCAAAAGAACTGACAAGAGATGAAGCATTTGCATTATTAAAGGAATATAACAAAGAACCTTTCCACATTCAGCACGGCGAAACCGTAGAATGTGTTATGCGCTATTTTGCACAGGAACTGGGCTATGGCGATGATGTAGAATTCTGGGGTATGGTAGGTCTGCTCCACGATCTGGACTTTGAACTTTATCCCGAACAGCACTGCATCAAATGCCAGGAAATCATGAAAGACCTGGATCTGGATGAAAAACTCATCCACGCTGTTGCCAGCCACGGCTATGGTATCTGCTCCGATGTAGAACCCGTTCACGAAATGGAAAAAGTGCTCTTTGCTACAGACGAACTGACAGGGCTCATTGGCGCGGCTGCATTGATGCGTCCTTCCAAGAGCGTACAGGATATGGAACTGAAATCCCTAAAAAAGAAATTCAAAGACAAATCCTTTGCTGCTGGCTGTGACCGTGACATCATCCGCCGTGGTGCAGAACAGCTTGGCTGGGAACTGGATGATCTGCTGAACCGCACATTGCAGGCAATGAAATCCAATCCCAATTACTAAAGCATAAAAAGGCTAGAATCTTCTATGATTCCAGCCTCTTTTTTATACTTCCAAAGCAACGGTGCTGCCTCTGCTGCTCTTTTTCACGATTAACTTCTTTTCAATGCTTTCCTTCAGTTCTGTTACATGGGAAATGATACCCACCATACGATCACCATAAGAAAGCTGCTGCAAAATCCGTACGGCCTGTTCTCTGGATTCTTCATCCAATGCGCCAAAGCCTTCGTCAATGAACATGGCTTTGATTTCCACACCGCCAGCTGTCTGCTGGATCAAGTCAGACAGACCCAATGCCAGACTCAAAGAAGCCTTGAAAGCTTCACCGCCGGAAAGGGATTTGACCCCTCTGACCTTGCCTGTGAAATAGTCCATAACTTCCAGTTCCAGACCAGACTGAGAGCGTTTATTGGCTGCCACTTCCGCACGGCGCAAATGGTAGCGTCCATTGGTCATTTCCGCAAAACGCAGGTTGGCTGCTGCCAGAATCCGGTCAAAATAGAATCCCTGCACAAACTGTTCAAAGGCAATCTTATCTTTCTGTGCCAATTCCCCATTGGCTGTCTTAGACAGTTCTACAATAGGAAGATAATCCTTTTCTGCTTTTTTCCAAGCCTGCAATTCTTTCCATGCTCTTTCTGCCGCCTTTTTTCGAGTTTGCCACAGGGCTTTCTGCTCCTGTACTTTTTCCTGAATTTCTTCCTTTTCCACGCCCAGGCGTTTCATTTCTTCTTCCAGTTCTGTCAAATCCTGATAGATTTTGCCTGCTGCTTCCGTTTGTTTATTCTCCAGGTTTTGTTTACTTGTCTGCAACGCCACAAAATACGCCCGGTTTTTCTCCTCGGTCTGCTCCAGAATTTCTCTGGAAACAAGGGAATTTGCAAAATCCGCTTTATCTTTGAATTGCTGTTCTTCCAGTGTTTTCAGGAAAGCATCTTTTGCCTGTTCCTTCGCTTCGCAGCTTTCTTTGAAATTATCTCCTGTCTGCTGCAAAAGGGCTTGCGTGCCTGCCAATGCTGTTTCTGCCTGCTGTTTTTTGTCTGCCACATCCTGCAACGCTTTTTCTTTTTTTCTAATAGCATCACAAAGTTTTTTCCATTCTGCCTGGGCTTCTGCCAAAGTACCATTGCCAATGCGCTGTACTAATTGATTGAATTCCCCTTTCTTCTGGCTCAGTGCACTTTCCTGCTGACGCAGTAATGTATCTGTTGTATCTAAAGATTTCTGCAAGCTCTGCTGTTTGGCTTTTGCTTTTTCCAGTTCATCAGGAACTTTCAACAGTTCTTTCTCCTGTTTTTTCGTTTCTCTCAACTCTGTATCCAACTTATTTTCTTCTGTTTGCAAGGAAACTTCCAATTCCTGCATTTGAGAAATATTCTCCAAGCCTAATTTTTTCAAACCATTTCTCACTTTTTCCCGTAAATGTTCCAGAGAAATATTCCGTTCACCACTTTTTCTGGAAAGGGTTTCTGTCTTCTCACGTTCTGTTTTTTCCATTTCTCGCAGTCGATTCCACTCTGCCTGGGTAGGTGCTTGGGTGGAACGCACCGCTTTTGCCGGATGATGCACAGAACCGCAGACAGGACAAGGCATGCCTTCCGCTAGATTTTCCGCCAGAATGCCAGCCTGGGCATCCAGATAATCTCTTTCTGCCTGATCTGCCACCGCTTTTGCCTGTTCCCATTTTTCTTTCGCTGTTTGATAGTTTTTCTGAATCTCATCAAGTGTCCTTCTTATTTCCAGACCATCCTGTAAGGCACCATTCGTTTCCTGCAACAAATCCTTCTGTTCCTGCAAACGATTTTTCGCCTGTTCCAACGCTGACAAACGTTGCTGTACAACAGGAAGCAGACTTTCCTGCTGACGTAAAACTTCCAGATGATCTTCCAGAGTGGTCTTTTCTGTTTCCAGCTTTTCTTTTTGTGCTGCTGTTTCTTGGATTTCTGCCTCCTGACGACGGATTTCTTTCTCCGCCTGTTCTTTCGCCTCAAAATCCTTCAAACGGTCTTCTTTTTTTGCCGCTTCTGCCCGATCAAATTCCAACTGTCCGCGCAAAGGTTCCAATGCTTTTTCCTGTTCTATACTGTTTTGAAGGACTTCCTTTTCTTTTTGTTCCTTATCTAACAGCCCTTTTAACTGCAATTCCAGACGATCTGCTGCATCTTTTTTCTGCTTCCAGTCCAATGCTTTGGGCTGTACATAGTCAACAGCGCGACGCTGTTTCTGGAGTTCTTCTTTTTTCAAAAGCTGCGCTGTTTCTTCTTCTAAAAGAGATTGATATTGTTTTTTTGCTTCTGCCAAGGCATCCAAAAGACGATTGGTGTTTTCCCCATCAGCTTTCTGTGCCGCAATTTTCAGACGTTCTTCTTCTTTTGCGGCAATTTCCTTTTCCTGCTGAAGCCAGCATTTTTCCGCTTCCTTATAAGCACCTTCCGCTTCCGTTAAAAATTGCTCTGCTCTTTGCAGCAACGTATTTTCGTCTGTTTCTTCAATGCCGCACTGAGAAAGATATGTCAAAAGCCGCTTACCACTATCTTCAAATGCTGTACGATTTTCTTTTTCCAATTCTTTCAGCTTTTTCTGGAATGCCAGATAAAAATCTGTATGGAATACCCGACGGAAAATGGCGCCACGTTCCACACTATCCGCATAAAGGAGTTTCAAAAATTCCCCCTGCGCAATCATAGCGATCTGTTTAAATTGTTTTGCGTCAATGCCCAGCAGTGTTTCAACCGCTTTTTTTACTTTTTCTGCACCAGATATAACACTGCCGTCAGGATACCAGAGCGTCGCATCTGCCGTTTCTTTTGTAGTGCCTTCCCCGGATTTCTTAGGGCGCAAATAGGCGGGATTCCGCAAAATACGATATGTTTCCCCATGATGGGAAAATGTCAAATCCACAAAAGTTTTTGTAGATGGAGAAGCAAAGTCGCTGCGCAGGCTGTCTACTTCACGGTTGGAGCCGCTGACCTCTCCAAAAAGTGCAAAACAAATGGCATCAAACAATGTTGTTTTTCCGGCACCTGTGTCCCCGGTAATGAGGAAGATACCCTGTTCTCCCAATTTCGACAGGGGAATCTGCACACTTCCTGCATAAGGTCCAAAGGCGGAAACGGTAATTTCCAATGGTTTCATTCTTCAACACCTCCCAAATCCTGCCAGATTTTTTCCACAAGGGCTTTTTGTGCCACATCCATTTCCCGATCATTCTGTTTTTCAAAGAAACCGGCGAAAAGCGCAGGTCCGGACAGCTGTTCCTGATCCATTTCTAAAGACAAATCCTGCTGACTTTCCCCCCGCTGTGCCATTTCCAATGTCATCAGGTTGGGATAATATACACGCAGTCGTCCCACAGGGTCATAGACTGCCCCTTCGTCTGTCAAAATTGCCCGCACATAATCTTCAGAACCGCCAGCTTCTTCTGCCGCTTCCAATAGGTCAGCCAATGTTCCTTTGATCTCACGCAAAGGATGCAGTGGTTCCAAAGGAAGGAATTCTGTGGTAACATTTCCTTTTTCCTGTATTTCCACAAGAGTCACGCCTTTTTTCTGGCGCAGTTCCGAAAAGGAATATTTCAAGGGTGAGCCGCCATAGCGGATGGTATCCCGCCCGATGCGCTGAGGACTATGGAGATGCCCCAAAGCCACATAGTCAAAATCAAAGAACAAGCTTACGTCCATTTCATCCACACCGCCTAGTGTCTTTGTTTCCGAATCGCTTTCTTCTGCGGTTCCTTTCCACGTGACAAACTGATGTGCCAAAAGTACATTACGCTTTGTGGTATCTAAATCCGTTGTTTCCAAAGCCCATTTGACCGCTTCTGCATAAGTCAGGCTTTCGCCCCCCTCCCGAAAAGCGGAAACTGTGGCAGGTTTCAAAAAAGGGAGCAAGTAAAAATGGATTTCTCCAAAGGCATCCTCCTTGGACACATGATACAGCTTGCCGTCAAAGGCACCGCAAATGTGCAGATTCTGCTGCTGCAAAATGCGGCTGCCAAAGTCTACACGTCCAGCGGAATCATGGTTACCAGAAATGGCATAAACCGCAATGCCCATCTGCTGCATTCTCGTCAAAAATTCGTCTAAAAGTTGTACTGCTTCCACGGGTGGAATGGGTTTATCGTATAAATCACCACTAAGCAAAATACCATCCGGTTGATGTCTTTCTGCCAAAGCGCAGACCTGCTCCAACACATACCGCTGATCCAACAGCATGGAAAAAGCATATACCCGTTTTCCCAAATGCAGGTCACTTAAATGAAACAACTTCAATTGTCATTTCTCCTTTCTGTTACAAATTTCTTCTAAAAAAGAAAAGCCCATTTCTCAGGCTTTTCTTTTTTGGAAATGCCCCGAAAGACATACCGTTTTTATTTTCAATCTCTTTCATAAGGTGTGATGACCCATTTGATGCAGCCATCCAGTTTATTTTCAAATACCCGATAGCCTTCCATCACATCATTCAAAGGTGCACGATGGGTAATCAGGCAGGATGTGTCGATTTTGCCGCACTGAATCATTTTCATGATGTCTTCACAGCAGTTGGCATCCACGCCGCCTGTTTTGAATGTCAGGTTTTTGCCGTACATCAAATGCAGAGGCAATGCCTGTTCTTTTGCGTAGAGCGCAACCAGAACCACAATGGCGTTGGGTCTTGCCACTTTCCATGCCAGCTGGAATGTATTTTCGCCGCCAGCTACTTCAAAGACGCGGTCAGCACCTCTGCCGTCTGTCAGGCGAAGGACTTCCGCCTCCACATCCACTTTTGTGGGATTCAGACAAATGTCAGCCAAGCCCTGTTCTTTTGCCAGTGCCATTCTTTCTTCGCTCACGTCTACAACGATGACTTTCGCGGGGCTGTAAAGACGGATGCTCATAAGGGTGCAAAGACCTGTAGGACCTGCCCCCAATACCACAACCGTATCCGCAGGTTTGATTTCACCGATGCTTGCAGCCCAATAGCCTGTTGCCAGAATATCGCCGTTGAACAGTGCTGCTTCATCAGAAACGTCATCGGGGATAGGTGTCATGCCGTTATCAGCAATGGGTACACGAACATATTCCGCCTGACAGCCGTCAATACGGCAGCCCAGTTCCCAGCCGCCTTCCACACAGTTATTCACATAACCTCTTTTGCAGAAGAAACATTCGCCGCAGAAAGTTTCCACATTTACGGAAACACGGTCGCCTGCTTTGAATTTCTTCACAGCGCTGCCGACTTCCACAATTTCCCCTACAAATTCATGACCCAGAACGGTATTTTCCTTTGCACGAGGTACAGTGCCATGTTTGATATGTAAGTCACTGGAACAGATTGTGGAGCGTGTCACTCTGACGATAGCATCTCTGGGGTCTTGAATGACAGGAATGGGTCTATCTTCCAACACAACCTGTCCTTTTCCTTTGTATACAACTGCTTTCATTGTTTTTTCCATGGTATTTTTCCTCTTTTCTCTTAAAACTCAGCAAGCAAACGGTCGATTTCTGCCTTTGCATCTTCCAGGATTTCTTCCACAGGACGCACGCCTGTATCCAGTCCATCCCCTGCCACACAGTCATAACGAGGGATGCCGAAGAAATCACACATTGCCCAGATGTAACGGGAACCCATTTCCATAGGATTGTCGTTATAGAATCCGCCTCTGGTGGTCAGATAAATAAGCTGATCTGCTTTGCAGGTACCGAAGCAGCCTGTTTCGTTGCAGCCAAATGTAATACCTTCCACACAAAGGTTTTCAATATATACTTTCAATAAAGCAGGAAAACTCAAATCCCAAAAAGGTGCAGCAATGACAATCTTGTCCGCTTCCGCAAACTGATGGGCATAACGGAACCGTGGATGGTCGAACTGCTTATCTGCCAGCAGACGTTCCCGCTGTTCAAAAAAACCATCTGTAAAGTAAGACAAAGACTCATCCATCAGGCAAAGTTCTTCGATTTCATAGCCTTCTTTTTTCCGCAGACCTTCCAGAAAATGATCTGCCAGTTTCTGTGTTCTGGAGCCTTCTCTGCGGATACAGCAGTTTACAAACAATACCTTTTTCATTTCGCTTCCTCCTTCAATCCGATTTTATTTTTTCTGTGCTTTCAATGTACCAAACACCTGATTTTTCATATTCTCTGCCACTTCTTTATAAAGAGGTACAGAATCCGCAGCGCCTTTTTTGCCGATGGCCATGGCGCTTGCTGTGGTTGCCAGCAACAGACTATCCGCAACGCCCAGACCATTGCCCATGCCATTAAGGAAATATCCTGTAAAGGTATCCCCTGCTGCAGTGGTATCTACCACAGGCACCTGGAAACAGCCAATCTGATAAGTTTCCCCTGCATAATCACAGATGGCACCTCTGCTGCCCAATGTGAGCAAAATGCCGCAGTCAGGGTATTTTTTTCGCAGTACCGGCAGGATTTCATCATCTGTCTGGCAGTTGGCAATCTGTTTGCCTTCTACTTCATTGACAATGAGCCAATCCAGCAGTTCCAAAGGATAAGACAGTACTTTTTCATCCATAGGTGCTGCATTCAGCGCAGTTTTCATACCTCTTTTGTGTGATTCTTCCATGATAAAGCCCACCAGATTGGTTTCGTTCTGGAGCAGAACCAAAGTATCCGCGTCCATTTTGTCCAACACTTCTGTAATATAAGATTCTGTCAGCATCTGGTTGGTGCCGCCAAAAAGCAGGATACAGTTCTGACCTGCATCATCCACCTGAATGATGGCATGACCGCTGGGTGCATTCACATGGGAAAGAAGGCTCACATCTACGCCATTTTTCGCCATCACTTCTTCCAGCATTTCGCCACCAAAACCAATAACACCAGCATGTACCACCTGATTGCCTGCTTTTGCCGCCGCAATGGACTGATTCAAGCCTTTGCCGCCGCAGTTTGTGAACAAGGAACGAGAAGATTTCGTTTCTCCCGGCTGCAAAAACGTATCTACCTGATATACATGATCCAAATTCATGGAACCAAAATTGCAAATCTTCAAGCTGCATCCCCCTTTATCTGTTTTCTTCTGTCCTGTATTTTAATGTATTCCCGCCAAGCGATGCCGGCAGTAATCAAAAAGATGCCTAAAATTCGTTTCCAGCTGAATGTCTGGAAAAACACATAATCCAGTGCCACAGACATGCCAAGCTGTCCCAAAAGTGCCAGAATGGTAGAAGCCATAGCGCCTGTATGGCTAGTGCCCAAAATCAGGAAGATCATGGCAATCAAACCACAAACACTGCCCAGATAAAACAGTGGCGGCACTTCTGTGATATGAGAAAAATTCATTTCTGCCCCATTGCCTGTTACAAAAATCAGGCACAAAGAAATGATAGTCGCTTCCACATAATTGATGAGGGCGCCATTGGCAGTCCCCAAACATTCCCCCGCTTTTACGTTTACCATTTTATTGACCGTATTCAAAAAACCATTGGCTACGGCAGTTATATAAAATATCATTTCTGTTTTCCTCCTCAGCCTGTTGTTACCAGCCAAACACCTGCCAATACCAGCAGATAGGCAGGCAGCTCTTTCCAGTTGAACTTCTGTTTTTCAATGCCAAACCAACCATGATGATCCACCACCGCAGAAGAAATCATCTGCCCAATGACGGAAAGTCCTGTCATCGCTGTGGCACCGATGGCAAGGGTGCACCAACTGCTGCTGGTAACCATACCGATGCCCATGAAGCCCACCAGATACACATACGCAGGCACGCCACGAAAACGGATTTTTTTCTTTTCTTTGCATTTCAAATACAAAATCAAAAGAACTGCCGCGATTCCGTGGACAAAAAAACTGATGCCGAACATACTGTAATAATTCCCCAACTGTCCATTGAGGGAAATCATCATGCCCTGCAGCAGCCCCGATAAAATCAAAAACAGGAAATAAATCATCTCTTTTCTCCCTTTCCAATATTTTGTTACACCTCATTGTAACATAATCCCTGTCAGACTTCAAACACCTTATGGCATCCATTGCATTTTTGCGAAAAATCATGTAAATTAGAAGAAAAAACAAAGGAGGAATCACAATGGAATCTTTACAGCCCCATATCCAACTGGGTAAAGATCTACAAATTAAATACGCTCTGATGCCCGGCGACCCTGCGCGTCTGGACCGCATCGCACCTTTTCTGGAAAACGTAACCGAACTGAAATTCAACCGGGAATACCGCAGTCTTTCCGGTACATACAAAGGCGTTCCCATCCTTGCCATTTCCACAGGCATTGGCGGCGCATCTGCCGGCATTGCTGTAGAAGAACTGCATAACATTGGTGTAGAAGCCATGATCCGTATTGGCAGCTGCGGCAGCTTACAGCCTCAGGTAAAAGTAGGCGACATCATCATCGTCAATGGTGCGGTTCGTGATGATGGCGCATCCAAAACATATATTGACGCCATGTTCCCCGCTGTTCCTGATGCACAGCTGATGCTGTACTGCATGGAAGCGGCAAAAGAACAGGATTTCCAATACCATGTAGGCATTGCCCGCAGTCACGACAGTTTCTACACAGACGATGAAGAAGCCATCGATGCTTACTGGTCTAAACAGGGTGTATTGGGCTGTGACATGGAAACAGCTGCACTGTTTACCATTGGTCATCTGCGTGGCGTAAAAACTGCTTCCATTCTGAACAACGTCGTTGCTTATGAACAGGATACCTCTGAAAGCATCGGTTCTTATGTAGATGGCGAAAATCTGGCTATGGAAGGCGAACGCCATGAAATCCTCACCGCTTTGGAAGCCTTCTACAAACTGGAAACAGGGAAATAAACATACTTTTCTATAAAAAATACAAAAAAGCTGAAACCTTTCTATGCAAAAGATTTCAGCTTTCTTTTTTTGAAAATATTTCATCAGGCATGTTCTGCCTTCACAGATTCCCTTAAGAAACAAAAAGAATATTTCTTAAGGATAACCTGCATTTCTATCGGTGTTTTTCTTTGATTTTCAATGCTTACCAGCGTCTTCTGCCTCTGCGGCGGGAAGGACTCTTCAGTGTGTAAGCACCTCTTCTGCGATGTCCACCATAGCGCATCCGTTTCAGAATCAGATAAATGATAACCAGAATGACCACAATCACAACAACGGTGATCAGACCCTTCAAAGAGAACAGGTGAGAGAAGAAAGTTTTCAGTCCATACCAGATATTGTTGAAGATGGTACCCTTTTCAATATCTGCACCAGCGTAAGCAGGCATCTGCGCCACTTCTTTGCCATCGATGGTGTATGTTACGGTAGCAATTTCTTCACCTTTTGTCAAAGGCGCTTTCACTTTCACAGTGCCGTCTTTTTCTTCCACTTTGTAATCGTCCAGAATGGTAACAGCTGTTTCCACGCTGTTCACTGCATCTGTAGGCAGATAGGTTACCAGCGCATTCTGATAAACCAGAGGTACGGTGTCGCCCTGCAGTTTATTATGTTTGGTCAGAGGCACTTCTTCGATGGCTGCACCTGCTGCTGTCAGTTCTACACGAGTATAATTGTTGAAGCCATAATCCAGCAGGCTTGCGCTTTCTGTCCAACGAGCAGGATCGCTGCCTTTGAACATGACAGAAATCAGTTTCATATCGCCTTTTTCCGCAGATGCTGTCAGGCATTCTCCTGCTTCATCTGTAAAACCGGTTTTGATGCCGGTTGCATAAGCATACTGATATTCATTATCGGTAATGAGATAGTTGTGGCTCACCCAGTTATAATCCTGTGTAATCACTTCAGGATCATCGGCAAACTGTCCGTCTGCCCCATTGCCGGAGAAACTCTTTTCGGAAATGATTTCCGCCAGTGTTTCATTCTGCATAAACGCCATAGCAAACAGTGCCATATCATAAGCGCAGGAATAATGGTTTTCGTCATGGTAGCCATGGGCATTTGTAAAATGGCTGTTGACTGCACCCAATTCTTCCGCTTTTTTGTTCATCAGATCGGTAAATACTGCTTCGCATTTTGCAAAGGACATATCTTCATCGTTTTCCGCTTTTCTGGCTGTTGCTGCTGCCAGTACGTTGGCAGAGTCATTGCCGGAGGGAATCAGCAGACCTCTCAAGGCATTTTCTACCGTCAGCTTTTCATTCAGCACATGACCAGCTTTACTGGAATCCAATGTCACTTCATTGATTTCTGTACCAACGGTGATGATTTCATCAGGCTGCAAATAATCCATCACAACCAATGCAGTAATAATTTTTGTTACGCTGGCAGGATAGATTTTTTCTTTGGCATTTTTTTCATAAAGAATGGTGCCGCTTTCCTGATCGATGAGCAATGCAGACTCCGCTGTAATAGTAGGCGCACCATCTGCCTGAAGCCAAACTTCCTGCAACGCCATAGGACTTGCCGCAGCAGTACCTTCTGTTTCAGATGTTTCTCCCTCTGTTTCCGGTTCTTTTGCACCTTCCGCCTGATCTTCTCCGCTTGCTGCCTGATCGGCAGATGCATCTTCCTGATTTTCCTGATTTTCTGTATTTTCCTGTCCTTCGGTACCTTCTGTTTCCGTGGTTACCTGCTGTTCTTCGGTCGTACCTTCATCTTTTCCGCATCCGACGGCACCCAGACAAAGGGCTGCTGCCAGTGTCAAAGCAAGGACTTTATGCCACCGCTTTTTCATTTTCGTTCTCCTTTCTACTACAATATATTTATGGTTAATATCCCTTACAGCCAGTAAGGAATTATCCATCTTGTTGCTTAAGCTGTATAATGATGGAGCAATAGGTATATCGTCTCCCTTTCTTGGACTTTGCGTCCGTATTATAGACTGATAACCAGCTCCTCATTCGCAGCGTTCGTTTTATGCAGGTTGAATCGCCATAGGCGCATTCGTGTCACACCACAGTAGATTGAATAGGCAATGAGTAAAACTGGTACTTATCCATTGCAATAATTCTTAAGGAGTGACAAATTTATGAACGCAGTAGGTATCGATGTTTCTAAAGGTAAAAGTATGGTTGCAATCATGCGCCCATTTGGCGAGACTGTCTCTCCACCTTTTGAAATAAAACACACAGCCAGTGACATCCATTCACTTGTTGAGCTCATCAACTCTGTTGAAGGCGAATCTCGAATTGTAATGGAGCATACAGGACGTTATTACGAAGTCCTTGCCCATCAACTTTCCGAAGCAAATCTTT
>NZ_JADCKK010000110.1:0-2481 GCF_014982935.1 Anaerotignum lactatifermentans
AAACCATACGAGCACTCGTGAAAATCATGCTCATAGAGCGGCTCCAGCAGGGCCACCACGGCACGTTGCAGGACCTTGTCTTCGAAGGTAGGAATGCCAATCGGCCGTGTGGAGCGCCCGTCTCCCTTGGGAATATTGACGCGCCGCACCGGCGGCGCCCGGTAGCGACCGCTCTTGGCCGCTTCCAGCAGACGCTGGACGTTAGCCTCGAAGTCGCGCGCGAAGTCGTCCGCCGTCTGGCCGTCGATCCCGACGGCGCCGTCACGGCGCGTCATCAGGTAGGCCGTCCTCAGCCACTGGGCGTCGATATGATGCGCCAGTGACGTGAAGGCACGCTGCGGGAAGCGCTCTGCCAGCGCTGCTATCCGCACTTGTTTCGTGGACATGACCTCAGGTTCCTGTGCACCTGTCATGTTGCCCTCGTGCAGTTCTGATGATTGGCCGCCCCTTCCCTCCAGCGGGTCCCGTCGAGTAGGTTCCCCGCCTTCTTCGGTACTATGAGCGACTCCGACTCCCGCCCTTCCATCCGGCTGGCTCCTTATGGTCGCCTGGCCGTACCCCCTGAGTGCCTGTTGTTTGCTTCCGGTACCGTCAGGCACGACAGCACCGGACCGGGAGCTTTCGCCGCAGGCAGCCCCATGCCTGTACCTTTGTCGTTCAGAGGAGAAGGACGGGCCTCCCAGGTTCCTGGGAAACCCCTGTATGGACATGCCCTGCTCTTCGACCCCGGCGGCCCTTCCCTGCCAAGCCATACGGCAGGGTCGTGTTGCCTTCCAGCATTTGAAAACTGTCGGCGACTGCCACTACCACAATTTCGGGGCTCTATCACACGGCCTATCCACTCGCTGTGTACGCTTCGCAGCGGCGGTTACCCGACACCACGCAACACTCGCTGCCGGCTGGTGGCTAGCCTTGGCCGGGTGGGACTTTCACCCACTGGGTTTCACGACATCCTTTCCACCTTCTCGGTTTCCCGGATGTCCAGGCTTTGCCTGGCGCACTCAAATCTGGTGGATGGCAGTCAGGCGGCAGTCCTGTCTGATTGATCGGTTACCTGCTCCCCATCCTGAAACCGGACGTTGTTCACGACCAGCTCCAGCTTGCTGAACCCCTTGATGCGCTTCCAGCGTTTCTCGGCGCTCTGGAGCAGCTTGAAGACCATCGCCAGGGTCGTCGCCCGGGATCCGCAGTTCCGGCTGCGCTTGCTCCGTAGACGGACCGTGGCGAAGGTCGACTCGATCGGGTTGGTGGTGCGGATATGCACCCAGTGCTCTGCTGGATAGTCGTAGAACGCCAGCAGCTCGTCCCGATCCTTGGCCAGGCACGCCATCGCCTTGGGGTACTTGGCCTCGAAGCGTTTCAACGTGCGATCGAAGGCCTTGTGCGCATCAAAGCGGGTCTCGGCCATCCAGATGTCATGGAGGTCGGCCTTGACCTTGGGCTGCACTGATTTCGGCAGCTTGTTCAGCACGTTAGCGGTCTTGTGGACCCAGCAGCGCTGATGGTCGGTTTCCGGGTAGATCTTGCTCAGCGCCAACCAGAACCCCATGGCACCGTCGCCCACCGCCAGCTTGGGGGCTTGAGTCAGACCGCGCTCTCGCAGCCCCGTCAGCAGCGTTTCCCAGCTGTCTGCCGACTCACGGAAGCCGTCCTCGACGGCCACCAGCTCCTTGCGGCCCTGCTCCGTGACGCCGATGATCACCAGCAGACACAGGCGGTCATCCATGCGCACGTTGCTGTACACGCCGTCGGCCCACCAGTAGACGTAGCGACGGTCTGACAGGTCACGCTGCCGCCACTCGGTATGCTCGTCTTCCCACTGTTTCTTGAGCCGAGACACCGTGTTGGCCGAGAGCCCCTTGGCCTGGTCGCCCAGCAGCGCCGCCAGCGCCTCCTGGTAGTCGCCAGTGGAAATCCCCTTCAGGTAGAGCCAGGGGATCAGTTCCTCGATGCTGCGGGCCCGCTTCAGGTAGGGCGGCAGCAGGCTGCTGTTGAAGCGAGCACCACCGCCGCTGCGGTCACGCACCTTGGGCACCTGCACGCTGACATCCCCAATCCCGGTCTGGACCGTGCGCTCGGGCAGGTAGCCGTTGCGGACCACGGCCTGACGTCCATCGTCGAGCCGCTGATCGGCATACTGCGCCAGGAAGGTGGCCAGCTCGGCCTCGACGGCCTTGGCGATCAGGTCACGGGCACCTCGTCGCAGCAGCTCGTGCAGCGGGTCAGTGACCTGGGGTTCTGGTTGTGAAAGAGCCCGGAGGGTAGAATCGGTCATGGCGTATCCACTCGTGTTGGTTGAGATCTTGGTCGTGATCAATCAACAGGATACGCCACCCTTCCTACCTCCTCCCATACACCAGACTTGAGCTTAACTCCCTGGTTGATCGAAGGGCGAGGCCTGTAGCCTCCATGATCGTTCAGCCATAAAAAAGGAGTGCTTCTCGGCACTCCTTTTTGACATGGGTCGCGAAGGCTCATCCT